>NZ_JBEYXJ010000078.1:0-42324 GCF_040645015.1 Streptomyces sp. NPDC046881
CTATATCGTGCCGTGCAGCGAGGGCCCCAACTTCCGGGGCCTTTTCGTGGCCGGGGCGGCGTGGGCCGCCCTGCATGATGCGGGCGGCCGGGGCCGTGGTCGTTCGTCCAGAAGCGGATCAGCGCGCGGGGCGCTGGGGGTGGAGCGTCTTGAGCGGCACCGGTGGGGCGCCCAGCGGCGCGTCACCGTCGGGCAGCTCCGCGCGCCGGGTGTCGGCCTCGCGGACCGCCGACTCGGTCGACGCCCACTTCATTTCCCGTAGCAGCCAGAGGGCCCGGCCGTCGCCTGGCTCCTCCTCTTCCTTCCGGGCTGCAGCAACGGGTGCGTTGCGCAGCTTGTAGAGGTAGAGCCGGGCGAGCGGGCTGCCCTCAGCACAGTGAGCGTGGCCAGACTCCTGGCACACCGTGCACTGCTCGGCGTGAGCCCGGTACAGCCGGAGCGCGCCCTTGGCGTCCAGGTCCTGGACCACCATGTGAGCAACGGATGGGGCGGCCGCGACCGTCGGCTTGCGTCGCACAGTGGTCCGGCGGCGGGCGGCGGTCTCGGCGCTGCCGTCCTCCAGGCGCTTCTGCCACACCTCGAATTCGATGTCCACGTTGACCAGGCGGTTGCTGCCCTGGCAGCGGACCGCTGCGTCCTTGCCCGCGCGACCCATGTCGTGTGGGACTAACTTCTGCTGCCGGGCCTGGATACCGGTGATCGGCACCCACGTCTTGCAGTCGGGGCAGATCAGCGATGCGCAGGAGGGGCGCAGGTCGTACTGGTGGGGCTTGAGGGTGGAGATGACGAGCGCGGGCCGGGCGCTGGTGTTCCGGGAGCGTGTCCGGCTCTTACGGGGCCGAGCGGTGCGCTGAAAGGTCGAAGCAGACATGTGGACTCCTCAGAGCGGAGTAACAGGGGGCGCGTCGCGGTGCTCTCTCTGCCCTCCGGGCCGCACGGTGAGGCCGGCGTCCCGCAGGACAGACAGCGCACAGCGCTGTGACGTGCTCGCAGGTAGTCGTGCTGTCAGGCCCGGGGGAGTTTGATGCAGCTCTCGACCCCGGCCGCCAAAAAGGGCGGACGACTACTGCGGTCTTGCAGTGATGCTTACTCGGCGCTCCCAGAGGATCACCGACGCCTGACATACATCAGGTTGCATCAGGTACCCTCAGGTGTCAAGCGGTATAGTGAGGCAACCAGACAAGATTGAAGGAGGCGAAGGCAGATGTCCGGGCCACCCCGAGCCGATAACCGGCCGCCGTACGCGCGCATCGCGGGCCACTACCGCGACCTGATCAGCTCCGGGGAGCTCTCGCCGGGCGACCTGCTGCCCAGCATCAAGACACTGGCCACCCAGTGGGAGGTCAGTACCGCCACTGCGGACCGGGCGATGAGACTGCTGCGCGAAGAGAAGCTCGTGCGAGGCATCCCGGGCGTCGGCACCGAGGTGATGGCGCGCCCCATCTCGTTGTCCTCTGGGGCGGAGCGTCACGACCGCAGCAGCAAGACGCAGTCGTCGTGGGGAGTCGGAGAGAAGTCGTCCGGCCACACCGCTGGCATTGTCGCGGCTCCCGAAGACGTCGCTCACGTGTTGGGTATTTCGCCTGGTGACGATGTGATTCGCCGCAGCCGTGTCTACCGAGACGGTCATGGCATCGTCTGCCACTCAACGTCGTGGATCCCGGCGGAATTCGCCCAGGTCGTGCCAGAGCTGGCCCTAAGCGAGCGGCTCAAGGGCGGCCTTTCGTTGGACCTGATAGCTCGCGCAACGGGTCGCCAGGTCGAGAAGCGCGTGGATGAGGAGTCGGCTCGCATCGCCACGCCGCAGGACCTCAAGCTCCTGGAGCTGGAGGGCGGCACCATCGCGGCGATCCTTGTGCTGACCGCGCGCTTCCTGGACGCCGACGGCGAGCTGCTGGAGTACGGCGTGGACCTGGGCGCCCCGGGCCGCACCCGTCGCACGACGTCAGATGTGCAGCGGTGACGACGTACAACGCCGTCGTCCTGGACGACACGCTTGTCTCCTGCCTCGAAGCCCGCCTCGGCCAACTCCTGCGAGCCGAGCGGACCGACACCCTCACACTGGAAGGACGATTCAAGATCACGCGCATCTCTGCCGCTTTGTCCGGCCGACCGGGCCCCGCGCCTCGCGCCATTCTTATGTCCGGTCTGCAGGGTGCTGGCAAAACGACCCTCGCCCGCGCCCTCGAGGAAGCCGGGTTCCGGCGCCTCTGCCCTGACGAGGAAATGTTCCGCCGCTACGGCCACTACGGCAGGGACTTTCCCCGCGGACAGTTCAGGATCAGGGAGGCGCCCGTGCTCAAGGACATCGCTCTCGAGCTCCAGGAACTCCTGGCGGCCGGACACGACGCCGTGGTCGACCACGGCTTCTGGACTCGGGAAGAGCGGGCGCAGTGGGCAGCGACCGCGATGGAGGCCGGCGGCGAGCCCGTTCTCATCTACTTGCCGGTGCCGCATGAGGTGCGCTGGGAGCGGATCCGAAAGCGCAACGCCAAGTCGTTGGTCGACCCGAACAGCATCGAGTTCAGCGAGGAGGATCTGCTTCGGCATGCGGGCCGCTTCTGCCCGCCGACCGACGATGAGCCACACATTGTGTACGACGGTCACCCGGAGAGCGTGCTGGCGACCCTTAGCCGAGGGCTCTGACATGCCGGGCGCAGCGACGACATCCAGGCAACCAGGCCCTCGTTCGAGGTTCGGCATGAGGTCCTCCGACCGGGATGCTGAGTGTGTGGATCAACGTCAACCAGCTTCCGGGGCGAAGACATGGAGCGAGATGTCCCGGCGTGGCAGTGGTGTAGCAACAGCGTGGCAATAAGGCGCTTCGCGCCTGGTAGGTGACCACCAAGGGGGTGTGTAGTGATCGCCGTGGAGCAGTGGACAGGCGAGGAGGCGCTGCTGTTGCGGTCGGTAATGCGTGCGTCGGTACGCGAGTTCGCCGAGCGCCTCGGCATCAGTCCCCGGACGGTTTCGAACTGGCAGAAAAACAGGACCAGCGTGTGCCGTCCGCAGATGGCGCAGATCCTGGACACAGCGCTCAGCCAGTGCACGCCAGGGGAGCAGGAGGCATTCCGTCTGCGCCTGGCAGCCCTTCAGGGGGAGCCGGTTCCGTCCGCGGCCAGTGCGGCAGAACGCCCGGCGCCGTGCACCGTGGTCTCTCACAAGTTCCTGCCTGTGTACCTGGGTGAGCTGAGCACACCGCTGTACGCCGCAGGTACGCCCAGCGAGCCGGGCCCGGGTGGCCTGGAGCAGCGGACGCTCCCGGCTGGCCACCGCTCTGCACAGTCGTCGACGGTGCACGTTTACGCGTGCGGGGTCGCCGTGGTGCACCTGGAAGAGCACCAGCGTGTTGAATCGCTGACCGAACTGGCGGTGTGGCGTTACCGCACCTATCTGAAGGAGCCGGCCTGGGTGGGAGAGTGGATGACCCACCTCCTGATGCAGCACACCGAGGGCAGGGAGGTTGCCAAGCCGTCGCTCATTCCCCAGTACGTGCTGTCGGCCTACGAGCTCCGCGACCATTCCTGGACGGGCTCCGGCCTAGACACCGCTCTCCAGTTACTTGCCACGCCGTCTGTGCTCGTCAATCGACAGGATCCCGCGAACGTGGTGCCGCTTGGGCCGGGGGTGGAAGACGCCAAATTCCGTGACGGTTGGGCTCATCCTGAAGCCGTGACGTTCGATGGCGGGGTTTCTCGCGGCGTGGTCGGCTGGTCTGGTGTCGCCTACCACCCGCGGCCGGAAGAGCGAGCCTTGACCATGAGTCAGGTAGTCGCCTTGGAGCTGGACGTACAAGCGCTTTGGGCGCTTTCGTCTCACATCCTGCACATGATCGAAGACGGCCAGGATCCGGTGATGCCGACGGCCTATGGCTGGCGCTTCTTGCGTAGCGCCTACTTCCGGCTCACCACTGCACGTCCCACCGAGACCGCTCAGCACCGGGTGATGCGCGAGGCGATTCTGGCCACCAGCGAGCTTCCAGATCGGCTGCGCGCCGCCCAGGATGCTCTTCGAGACAGCAATCCGTGACGGCTATGTGGAAGGCGGACTGGGTGGACCCTCGATCGACAGCGCTGCTGGTCATTGACGTGCAGCAGGGCTTCGTGAACCGGCATAGCCGTGGTGTTCTTCCCGCGGTCGTGCGGCTGGTGGAGGGCTGGCGGGCGGCCGGCGCTCCTTTGGTGCTGTCCCGGTTCCACAACGAGCCGGGCTCGCCCTACGAGACGATCACCGGGTGGACCCGGCTGCGCACCCCCGAAGAACAAGCATTCGTTTCGCAGCTCACTCCGTACACGGACAACGCCGCCGCAGTCATCGACAAGGCCCAAGCATCGATCTTCACGCCCGAGGGTGCCCGGATCATCCGGGACGCAGGCTGGACGGACCTGGTGTTGTGCGGCATCGACACGGACGCGTGCGTGTATGACTCCGCGATGGCCGCCTACCAGAGCGGCTACCGGCCATGGATCGTGGTCGACGCCTGCGCCTCCAGTGGAGGCGCTCAGTATCACGACGCGGCTCTGCTGCTGGCGGCCCGGAATCTCGGTGCCGAGCAACTCGTGACCAGCGAGACTGTCCTATCCCGAATCAGTGGACCCCAGGGGGCGCACGCATGATTACACCGTCGTACGAAGCGGACGTGCTGGTGGTCGGCGCAGGGCCAGCCGGGGTGGCGGCTGCGGTCATGGCGGCCAGTCTGAACCTGCGGACTGTAGTTGTTGAGGCTGGTCAGGTCGGCGGCAAGCTGCACGCCATCGGTGCGTTGGAGAATGTGTCCGGCAACTGGTCGACCGGTCCTGAGCTGGCTGCAGCCCTGGCTGCGGATCTAGACCGAATGAAGCAGGCAGGCTGGTGCTCTGTGGTCAACGCCCGTGCCGTAGGAGTCACGGGGTACGACGACCGAGCAGAACTCGCCCTCGAGGATGGGCGGGTATTCACTGCACAAGCGGTCGTGGTCGCCACCGGTGTTGCTTCGTTGACACCGCTCGATGCCGCCTGGATCAGCGCTCCGGCAGAGTTCTCCGCTCCTCCGCTGTGGCGGACGAAGTCCGTGGACCTTGCTGGACGGACGTATGTACTTGGAGGCGACCGGCCTCTCGGCACCTGGTTGCGAAGCCATCCCAAGTCTTCAACGACGTTGAACGTGCTCTACCCGTCTGGAGATGACTACAAGATCACAGAGGTCGCTGGGAACCGGCGCGTCCGTCTCGTGCCCGTATCTCACGTCACGGTGTCCTCGCTGACCTATGGGAGCGGCTGGGCCCTGCAAGTGCAGGATCGGAACGGAGAGCGGAAGTCGTACGTAGCCACCACCGTGTTGAGCAACATCGGCAACAAGCCGGCTGCTCTCCAGGGTCTCGCTGTAGGCGAGGACGGCTACTGCCCACCTGACAAGCAGCACTCCCGAATCCGGATCGCCGGCGACTTGAGGTCGGCGCAGTACCAGCGCATCGCAACCGCCCAGGGCTCCGGGGCCGAAGCCGTGCTCGCCGGCTACTACTCCACCGTGCTTCAGCACGCCTGAGACGAGGTCAACCATGCCGACAGTTGGCAGCGAACGAGGACTTGTGCCACTGCTGGCGCAGGCCTCGGTCGGCATTGGCCTGGTGGCGACACGTAGCCCCCAGGAGGCCTCTAGGTATCGCGGGAACGGTAGGGTGGCCCCGAACGTTGATCAAAAAGAAGTGGCCCCGTCGACCGGCCTTGGCAAGCCGGGAGGGGCCACGTGGCCGAGGGACCTTGTAGGAGGGGTCCCGGGGCCTGCCGAGCACCCTTTTCGCGAGAAGGAAGGTGCCGACGTGATCAGGGTACCCGTACCCGTCACCCGACACACCGCACCCCGCCGTGGGGCCAGCAACCATGCCGGTTGCTGCTCCTTCGACGGGGCGTCCGTGCTGTCATCCGTGCACACCCCGGTCCGCGCCTCTGGTGAGGGGGTCGGGATGACGTAGTCGTCGGGGGCGGCGCCCGTACGGGTCTTCGTACCGCCCCGGGTCGCTCAGCCACAGGTGATTGGGAGTCACCTCGGCTCAGCGCCCATCTGCCACCGGAAGGGCTTGGGAGGCCCCTCCGAAGGGGTTGTCCGTCTGGTTGGGAGCCAGTCGGACAGTTCGGATCGGTTCTGTCACAGGAACCCGAAGCACCGCTCAGGGGGCTTCGTCATGCCGTGAGGCGCGAGCCCCACGACAGGAGTCATTGTGCATGACCTTCCTGCGGGCCGCCAGCTTCGGCATGCCCGCACATACCCGTCATACCACGCAGAGCAGCCACATCACCGTGTGACCGTGGCTGACATCACGTCGTGCGCCGGTCCTACGAGCCAGATCACCGAAGCTGAAAAGCACGTGCTCGGAACTGGCCCGTTCGCGCTCTGCGTCGCGCTTCGCGCCTTCACACGCCCCGTCCCGTGTGACGGGACCAGCTCCAAGAGCCTTAGCCGCCTGACGGGAGCCCTCGGGGCTTTCGCATCTGATCGGAATCTGTCCACAGGTGACCTGGTCCACGGTCGCCGGATGAATCCGATTGCGACTTCTGTCTGGACGGGCCGGTGAGTGCCGGGGCGGCGCCAGCCGCTGTCGGGTTCCAGGTGCCGGCTCCACGGCGTACTCGGACGCGTCTTGGACTTGCTCCGGTCCAGGGTGTGCCGGCTCCGAGGCGTGAGGCCGGGCATCCGCTGGCGCTTGGGAGGAATACGCGGGCGCGGCTGAGGAACGCGCTGCACGCGCTGCTGGACGTGCCCGGCCTGGACAGTGCGCCGGATGTGGTGCGGCTGGCGGTGGTGGTGCTGGCATCGAGGACGTCGGCGGAGTCGGGTGTGGTGGAGATCCGTACGGGTGAGCTGGGCCGTTGGCTCGGGCTGTCCGCGTCGTACGTAGCCTCCGATGTGGTGCCGGTGCTGCGCCGCTCGGGTGTGGTGTCGGTGGAGACGGCGGAGGGCGAGTTCGGCCAGGACGACGGCCTGAAGTGCAAGGTGCTGCCGCTGTGGGCGGCGCAGGACGTGGCCGGGCACCCGCTGAACTTGTCGAAGAAGGAGTACGCGACGCTGCTGCGGCTGTTGGAGGCCGTGATGGCGCCGGGCTGGACGCACCGGGACGGGCGGGTCACACCGGCCGGGTTGATCGGTACGCGTACCGGCCGGGGAGCGGCAACGGACCGCCTGGCGCTGCTGCTGCTGGTGCTGGAGGCGCGGGAGACCGGGCGGGTGCGCCTGTGCGGCGGGGCGGTGGATACCAAGCGCGGCCGGGCGGCGGCGACGGTGGCCCGGCTGCTCGGGTGCACGGCGTCGGCGGGGGAACGGGTGCTGGAGCGCCTGGAGAAGCGGGAGTTGGTGCGCCGGTTCCGGCTGCAGACAGGGTCTGGGCTGGCGAACCGGTCGCGCCTGGTGGTGCTGGCGGTTGCCGCTGCGCACGGCCGCACGGTCGCCGATGCCGTCCGGGAAGACCGTGCGGAGGCCCTTGAGCCCGATTTTTCGGACCCCGACGTTACGGCAGGGCCTGGTGAGGCGCCGAAGCTGGAGACGGAAGCGCTGGTCAGCGGCGTGCCGGTGACCGATGAGGTGGATGTTACAGAGCCCGACGTTGCGGCAGACCTTCACACTGATCACCCTCACCTGGTTACTGCCGTCTTTTCCCCCACTGTCTCTGGTGGCTTTTCCGGCGTAGGCCGTAGTGGGTCTGGTGATCTGCCGGACCGCGCGTACGCGCGCGAGGATCAAGCCGGCGACGGCGAGGCCGCCATTGCCGCGAGCACGTCGCCGGTGGCGGAGGTTAGCCCGCTTCGCGGGGAAAAGCTGGAAGAGTCCCCAGTCGATGAGCGGGGTGGGCAGCGTGCTGCCGTAGCTGGGACTGGTGGTCGGCTGAAGGCGGCGGGCTGGGACAAGACGCAGCGGCAGCGGAGGGCGGGCCTTCCGGCTGATCTTCGTCTGCGGGTGGCGCTGGGGCCGGTCTCCGGGCTGTGGGCGCGGCTGTCCGGCTGGCAGCAGGGCCAGGTCGAGGCGGCGGCGAAGGCGGAGCTGAAGCGCCTGGCGGGCCTGCTGGAGCAGCCGGAGGTCGCGCCGCGGCTGCTAGCTGACCGGCTCACCGACCGCCTGGAAGAGACCGGCGGCGAGGCTCTGGTCAGCAGGCCGTACGGGTGGCTGATCGGGCGGGGCCTGGTGCAGCGTCAGGCATGCACGGACCGGCGCTGCGACGACGGCATCCGGCTGGACACCGGCGGCGAGTGCGAGAACTGCGGCAACGTAATCCACATCCGCCGCGCCCAGCGCGCCCGGATCGCTGCGGACATCGACCGGGAGCTGCCCGGCCTGAGTGACCGCGAGCGCAGGCGCGTCCTCGAGGAGCGGCTGCGGGAGCAGGCCGCCATCGAGGCGGAGGACTACGTCCGGCGGCGCGAGCAGGCCGCAGCCGAGCAGGCCTGCCGCGATGCCGCCCGGGAGCTGGCCAAGCGCGAGCGCCAGGCAGCGGCCGCCGCCGAAGCGGTCCGCCAGGCCCTGCCGTGCGAGGACTGCGGGCAGGAGCGGTCAGCCGGCCTGTGCGAGGCGTGCGGCTACCGGCGCCGGACCGAGGCGGCGATCGTGGAGGCCGGGCTGGTCGAGGCCATCTGGTCGGCCGACCTGACCGACCCGGGCGCCGTCGCCGCCGTCACCGCCAAGGTGCGAGCGACGCTGGAGCGCGACATCGCGGCCGTCCGCGCCGACTACCTGCGCGCCATGGACCCCGCAGACCAGGAGGCCGACCCGGTAGGCACCGCGTCCGTGCTCGCATACGGCGCCCTACACACCGTTCAGGAGGCTCTCCCGGATTACCGGCGATGCGCCCTGGCGATGCTGGGCCGGGCCAAGGAGGCCGAAGCGGAAGCCCGGCGGGCGTACAAGACCGAGCAGGGCCGCCACTGGTTCAAGCACAACCCGAACGGCGCGGACGCCCTGGCGGCGGCGACGAAGGCCGCCGACTCCGCCCGGGAGCGCACGGCCGAGCACCTGCTCGCGGTGCGACTGGGGCAGCTGCGCGAGCAGCAAGCCATGGGCACCAAGCAGGCCGCGGCCGCGCCGTGGACGGACCGGCTGCCCGAGCTCGCCGCCCGCCCGCTAAACGCCGACACGGCCGGGGCGGTGATCGCATGAGCGCCGAGCTGAGCGACATCGACCTGGCGCGCCAGGCCCTGGCCGCCGCCCGGGAGGCGGCGAAGAAGAACGGGGCCGCCCGGAAGCGGCGCACCGGCACGGTCGTACGCCGGGACGGCCGTGAACTTCTCGGGCTCGGCAGCGCGATCAGCATGATGATGACCGAGCGCGGCATGGTGGCCCCGGACGCGGGCGGCAGCGTCCTCGCGCAGTTCGACGACATCCTCGCCGCGGCCGCGCCGGAACTCGCCGGTCACGTCCAAGCCGTTGCGTTCGACTCGGACACCGGGGCACAAAGCTGCGCTGGAGCGCGCCGAAGCTGTTCGCGGCCGCCAACGAGAAGGTGCAGGACGCGAATGTCCGCACGCTGCGCGTCTTGGCGCCCGCCCTCATGAAGGCCGGCCCCGCCATGGCGGCCGCCGGCCCGAATCCGACGACCGTGCCCGCCGCGCGGGTGCAGCGACGGACCCCGCCGGACGGCTACCGCCTTGCCGTCAAGGCACACCGCCAGGCCGTCCGGCCGTCGAGGGTGGCCCCGGCCATCGCGGAAGCGGTGGAGCGACAGACCGCCACGATCGGGAGCTGAGCCCCGCCGCGCGTTTCCCGAGCCGGACGTCGTCGCGGACGACGCGCCGACCTCGATCGAGGCGACCCGGGCGCAGCGACGCCGCCAGGCTGCGGCCACCGAGGGGAGCAGACCAGGGCGTAGCCGCCGGCGTTGTTGCCGAGGGGGCCATCCCCGCGGGCGCGGAGAGCAGATCATCATCGAGCCGGACGGGGTGGATGCCTCGGGACCATCCCCGCGAGCGCGGGGAGCAGCCGGACGTCGCGCTGGCCACACTGGATAAGGCGGGACCATCCCCTTGGGCGGGGAGCAGTCTTCCAGGTGGTGGTCGGACACCTGCCCCGTGGGACCATCCCCGCGGGCGCGGGGAGCAGGAGCTACCGCCGAAGACCAGGGCATCGAAGGCGGGACCATCCCCGCGGGTGCATTCTTACCGCGCCATCGGCTTCTTTTCCAAGTCTTTCACCGAATCTGACATACCGGCTAAAGCGCAGCTGTCGCGGCCGCTTTGCCGCCACCTTGCCGCGGATTGGCCATGCCGATCAGCACACCGATCACGATGACGGCCAGCAGCAGGAACATCTTTCCTTTCAGGCCCACCTGGGTTCCCCCTCCGCAGTACGGCTGATCGACGTCACCGTACCGCCGGGGCGGGCTCGCCACCGATGCGGACGAGGGTCTCCGCAAAAGAGCGGTGGTCGGCTACGGCGTGACGGGCGCGCGCCCAGGGCCAGCCGAAGAACTGCCGCTGGACCGGCACGGTCAGTGCGAGCAGCAGCTCCAGCTTGGTCGCCTCCTCCCGCTCGGACAGGAACACGATGCGGGCGTTGCCGGCGTAGTCGATGGCGAACTGGATCAGCCGCTGGGTGGGCCAGCTGCCGGCGTACGTCGCGCAGTTGTCGATCAGCCAGCGGGTCGCGTCGTCGATCTGCTGCCACCAGCGCTCACGCTCGCCGGCCAGCCGCTCGCGCATGACGGGAGTCCACCCCGGCTCGTCGTCCGCCGGGAGTTGCAGCCTGCTCAGCAGCGCGCACGCCGAGATGATCCGCGTCATGCTCGCGCTGAAGGTGTCGCGGCTCGCCAGGACCTCTCCCACCCGCTTCTTGCGGGCCTCCATGCGCGGAGTGACGAACAGGCCGGTCGCAAGGGCGGTGACGACGGCGGTGGCGGCGGCCACCAGCAGGGTCCAGAAGATCGCAGGCATGGCGGTCATGCTCCCGCGCTCGGCCGCGCGGCGCAGACGTTCAGGCAGACGGACCCTGGATCTCGCCCCGGAAGGTCCAGGTCGGGGTGCCGGTAAGAGCCGTGTCACCGGCCGCAAATGGTGACTGACCGACCCCGTGAGCTGCGGATCAGGTGAAGGTGCGGGCGCGTTCGAGTCTCGTGGTGTTCGACTTTGGGCGCCTCCATCCGGGGTGTACCGCTACCCGCAGCCCGGAGTGGCGCCACAATCTCGAGGCCGCTTCCCCTAAGCAGGGGGCGTGACGACTGAGCTCGATCGGCGGCGGGCCCGGACACGCCGCATACGGCTCCTGCGCCGGATTGGTTCCTGGGTGCTCGCCCTGGGCGGGGCCCTGGCCCTGTTGGTCGGTCTGCCCTGGCTGGTGTGGCGAGGGCCGTACCTGCTCGATAAGGGGTACATCAAGACGTCCACGGTGGGTGAAGCCGGCGGTTCGGCCGCGCTGATCACTGGCCTGCGCACCGCCCTCGTGGCGTGTGCGGCCGCGATCGGCGCCGGAGTGGCCCTGGTGTACACGATCCGCAACTACCGGCTGACCCGGCGCGGGCAGGTCACCGACCGGTTCACCAAAGCCCTGGAGCGCCTCGGGTCCAACCACAGGTATGTGCGGATCGGCGGAGTGTTGGCGCTGGAGCAGATCGTCCAGGACGCCCCCGAGCAGGCCACCCACGCCGCCCAGGTGCTAGGCCACTTCGTGCGCGATCGCGCTCCGGCCCGCCCAGGCCCATCGAATGCCCCGGACGGCGAGGCAACCACGACGGACACCTCGCTACCCACGTCTCCGGAAGCAGACATCCAGGTGGCCTTGACCGCTCTAACGCGTCCCGAATCGCGCACGCACGTCGACGACCGCGAAAGGCTCGACCTCGGAAACCTTCACCTTGCTGGCGCATCCCTGGTCGGGGCGGACCTCACCGGCGCATCCCTGGTCAGGGCGGACCTTACCGGCGTCGTCCTGGCCGGGGCGGACCTTGCCGGCGTCGTCCTGGTCGGGGCGGACCTCAAAGGCGCCCACCTCCCCTATGCGGACCTCACCGGCGCCCACCTCCCCTATGCGAACCTCACCCGCGCCTCCCTGGTCGAGGCGAACCTCACCCGCGCCGACCTGGCCGAGGCGAACCTCACCCGCGCCGACCTGGCCGAGGCGAACCTCACCCGCGCCGACCTGGCCGGGGCGAACCTCACCCGCGCCTCCCTGGTCGAGGCGAACCTCACCGGCGCCGACCTGGCCGAGGCGAACCTCACCGGCGCCGACCTGGCCGAGGCGGACCTCACCCGCGCCAAATTGGGCGGGGCGAACCTTGCCGATGTCCGGGGATTGAGAACAGAGCAAGTCAGGTCGGCGCGTATCACCGCGGAGACGGTGCTGCCGCCCGACATCAGGACGGCCCGGGGGCCGTCCACGACCTGAGGAGCGGATCGCCGTCTGCCGCTATGCCGACGACCCGAACCCGCCCCACCGGCAAGCATGATCAAGATCACCGGCGTTTTCGGCTGGTGACACGATTCTTACCTGCACCCCAGGTCCTGCGCACGCGCTCGATACCGTCGGTCTCCTCGATGAGGCGGATGACCACATGCGGGTCGGTGCCGTAGAGCCCGACCCACTCCGTGTACCGGTCCCGTGCGGTGCCGGGGACGGTCCACTCGCCCTCGACCGCCGGACCGTCCGCCGTGAACTGCAGCCGGGCGAGATGCGTGGTTCCCATGGCCTCCTCCTCGCCGCGGTGCTCGCAGTCCATTGTCCGCGTGTCCGAGGCCGGAGAGGTGCAGTGTGCGGCGCGCTGTGCCCCCAGCCCGGGTCAGGCACCGCCGTGGGCGTCAGCGGTACCGGCACCGGGACGGTGGGTGACGGGATGGATGTCAGTGGCGTGCTCTACCGTCCCGGGTGGCGTGGCATGGCGTCCGGAAAGTCGTGCGGCCGGTTGTCAGACCCTGCGGGTAAAGTACCTCCGCCCACATTCGGAACCGCAGCTTCCGTTGCGTTTCACTATGCGAACCCCCGGCAAAACGGGTCAAATCTCACCGTCCGCTTGTGTGTTGACTCACCCGTCCGAGGGCCATCCGAAGTGTGATTCGGATCACTCTATTGACTGGAAACACCCTTCCACCTGGGCAGTTACCGGACTTAAGGGTCTGATCTGCGGGGATAGACATCCCGTTAGCTGTCGCACGATCACCGCGAAATGAGGCACGATGGGGGCACCGCTGCTTCCAGGTGTGACAGTCGTCACAAACGGCCGTATCCGCTTGCGTACGCAGCGGTAACCGCATTCGGAAACGAAGGAAGGCCCCACCCGACGCCCGCGAAGCATCCAGGTGAGGCCTCCCTCATGTGCACCGTGTGCAGCGCGGGCCCCGACCGGTCAGGTCGGGGCTTTCCGCGTTACCAGGGCCAGTTGTCCATCATGACCTTGTAGGCCGTGCGGACCACCAGCTCCAACCACCAGGCGGTCCAGGTAGACCGGTCCCGACGGCTACAGCAACGGCAGTGAACCTCAGACTGCTCAGGCTGATCCTGCATCGTCATCTGGCTCTATCACCCCTTCCCCGAAGGGGCCGTGAGTTTCACGGCTCCCGTGGTGGAGGCGCACAGATTTCGTGCTCCTCGCGCGAGGGCACGAGCGTTCGTGAACCTCTTGGGGTGTGTGGCCGCACACTACCCGAGCGGCGGGGCGCACCGCGCTCGCGTCAATGTCGCTCCCTCACAAAAGCGGAAGGCACTGGGTGCCACTTAGGCGAGGCACACTTGCGGTCCTTCGGGACCGGCTGCGTGCCGCCCAAGCGCTCTACCAGGCACCGTTGGTGACGGTACGTCGGGTACGCGGTGCCACGGTCGGGTTGTTCCCGGGGCGGGCGTGCGTAACGTCACACAGGTAGCGCGCCCTGCGGGTGAACATGCGCCCCTGTGCTCTCGTGCGCGACCGCCCGCGCCCGACAGCCCTGCGCCTGGAGAGCATTGGGCGGACTGTCGGCCGTCGGCATCAGGTCCTGGCAGATCTCGGCACGGGCCGGTCGACCGGCGGTCACCCGGCAGCCGGCACTGCCCCTTCACCGAATGCGGCGACGTCGCCGGGCAGCATGTCGTCGCGGAGCTGGACGGCCCGTACCGGGTGCCGCCAGACTCCCCGGTCGGCCGCCGAGTAGCCGTGGGTCTAGCGCTGGTCGGGCCAAGCGGCCAGGGCTGTTTCTCTTCGCGCGCCTGGGCGACCTCCGTGCGGAGCTGCGTGACAAGAGCGCGTAGCCGCGCCCGGTCACGTGAACGTGGCGTGCTCCGCACCGCACACGCCGACCATCGGCCGCGGCCCGCTACGCGTTCCTGTGGCCCGCCTCGCCTCGCCTCGCCTCGCCCGGCCCGGGCGAGGCAAGGCGGGGCTCTGCAGAGTCGCGATCCGGGCGCCGTGGTCGTACACCGGACCCATGGAACTGCGACCGCCGGTGACGCCAATGCTGGCGCAGGGACGAGATCAGCTGCCCGCGCCCGGGGCGCTGCCGGGCGGTCTCGCCTTCGAGCTGAAGCTGGACGGCTACCGAGCGCTCCTGTTCACCCCGAACCCCGCGCCCGGTCCGGTCCTGCTCCAGTCCCGCCGGGGCGCCCTGATCCAGGACCGGTTCCCCGACCTGGTCCGTGCCGCCGCCTCCCTGCCCGACGGCCTGGTGCTCGACGGCGAGCTGGTGGTGTGGGCCGGCGAACGGTTGTCGTTCGAGGCGTTGCAGCGGCGCGCGGCCTCCGGCGGGCGGACGGCCGTACGGCTCGCCGAGGAACTGCCTGCGCACTTCGTCGTCTTCGACGTCCTCCAGGCCGGCGGCGAGGTGCTGCTGAAACAGCCGTACACCGCGCGGCGCGCACGCCTGGAGGAGTTGTTCACGGAACACGCCCTGGCCCCGCCGTGGCTGCTGTGCCGGGCTACGGACGATACGCGCATCGCGCAGGAGTGGCTGACGACGTGGACGCAGCAGCCCGGGGTCGAGGGGCTCGTGATCAAAGGCCGGGAGCAGCACTACCTGCCCGGGGTGCGCGGCTGGTACAAGGTCCGCCGCCGGGACACCACCGAGGCCGTCATCGGCGCGATCATCGGGACCCTGACACGTCCCCGGAGTCTGCTGCTGGGCCGGTACGACGCGGCCGGCGCACTGCGGCCGGTGGCCCGAAGTACCCCGCTGCACCCCGATACGGCCCGGCATCTGGCCGCACGGCTCACCGCGGCCGGATCGGGACATCCTTGGCAGGGCGTGCGGTTCACGGCGTCGTGGGGCTCGCACACCCCGCTGGACGTGGTGTTGGTCGAGCCGGAGTTGGTGGCGGAGATCGACGTGGACACCGCCCGGGACCGGGGAGTCTGGCGGCATCCAGTACGGGCCGTCCGGCTCCGCGACGACATGCTGCCCGGCGACGTCGCCGCATTCGGTGAAGGGGCAGTGCCGGCTGCCGGGTGACCGCCGGTCGACCGGCCCGTGACGTAAAATAGAACATGTAAACGATGAGATTCCGGAGCCGGTCGAGGCGCGGCCGTGGCGCCCGGAGGATGGGCCGCCCCCGATCGTGTGGACCTGGCCTCTGACGGATCCGCCGGCGCTATGGCTGAGGTCGCGGGGCCGGTGGCGGTGGGCCACGGTCCGGATCCGGCAGGACTGGGCGGGCGGCCGGGTCGCCTATCAGGTGCTGGCGGACCTCGACGGCTCGACCTCGATGGTGACCCGGGCGTACTGGTGGCCGCATCGGGTCTGCGCGTCGCGCGGCGCAGTGCGTCCGCCCCGTTCCGGGAGGCGGGTCGCGGCGGCGAGATGCCCGTGCCACCTCACTCAACCACGGCGCCCCAGTGAGCGACGGGTCACGCTCTACAGGCCGTGACCTGCAGCGGACATACCAGGACCCCGGACGGCGAGCCGCCCGGGGTACCTGTTCGTCACCGAACCTCGGCAAGAGCAGTCATGGTGCTCACGACCCCGGATCGCTCCCCTTCCCGATGTCCTTCCGGCTCCCGCAACCGCACCTCTTTTCGCCCTTGATCGAGCGCCAACAGTCGCGGACGGACTTGTACGCCTTGGCCGCCTTCTGCATCAGTCCGGGAGTCACATCGAACAGGTGACTCAGAATTATGACAACGATGTCAATGAATCCGATGATGATGATCGCCCACAGCAGCATTGCCCAAACCCTCTTAGCGGGGGTGCTGGCATCGGCACAGCGGCCTTCGAGCACCCGGTGAGTACCGAACGAGCCGCCGCTTGCCGACGTTCAAGACGGTCTCGGGCGCGACGCGCGCGCGGAGAGTAGGGGCAGCAACAATGTCGGTCATGGACGGGCTGCGCAGACGCCGGGCCGCAGAGCCGCATCCATGAGCCGAAAAGCGTTGACCAGTGCCTTTTGACTACAGCACGCCGGTGCGGCGTCAGGCAAGAAGGGGCTGGAAGTGAAGGGCTACAAGATTTCACCCCTATGTTGTCTATACCATTCAACGCGCATACATGATCGTGCTCGCGGGACCAGGGCCGCGTCGGAGATCGGCGCGGTCTTCCTGACGACCGTGATGAAGACCGTGCTGTTCTTCATGAAGGCGGTGCTGTCCTTCACCTACAGCACGCCGATCATGGCGTTCTCCTCCCAGCCCTCGCCGGCCTCGAAGTAGCCCTCCATCGCGGCGGAGTTCTCCACCCATCCGCCCTGCCTGGCGATGACCTTGCGGTCGTTGCCCGCGCGGCGGGACTCCTCGGCGGCGCCGCGGCGGGGGGAGTGGCCGGTGTAGCGCTGCAGCAGCTCGGAGCGCGCGGTCAGCTCGGTGGTGATGGTGCCGATGGTCTCGGGGTCGAGTCCGCCGGGCAGCGGGGTGTGCCAGCGGTTGTGCAGCGGTTTGAAGGCGAAGTTGTCCGGGTCGGCGAGGCCGGCGGCGTCCCGCCACGCGCGCCACGCCCGGACCGGGCAGGTGGAGGGCCTGCTGCCGTAGGGCATTTTGACCTTGCGCGGTGCGATCTTGGAGACCCGGATGTCGACCTCCAGGCCGTGCTCGACCTCCGCGATGTGGCGCAACCGGAGGTAGGCGACCTCGTGCTCGCGGGCGGTGAGGGCGAAGTGCAGCAGCACGATGGCCCGGTTGCGGATGCCCAGCCGGTTCTCGGGGGCGGCCTGGACGGCGGCGCGCAGCTGGGGCACGAGCAGGGCGGGCGCCGGCCCGCGCCCGCGGGTCTCCTCGGTCTTCTCCATCTCCCTCACCTTGGCATTGAGCACGTACCGGGCGCGGGAGGCGACCTTGCGGTCCAGCTGCAGCCCGTAGTCGGTGCGGCCGGTGACGACGACTCCGGGCAAGCGGCGGTCGATGGTCGAGGGCGCCGTGTAGGTGCCCTCCTTCCACCCGGGCTGCCACCACAGCCACTCCACGAACGCGGTCAGCGATCCGGGCGTGATGGCCGTGACGGGGAGTTCGAGCAGCGCACAGAACTGCTCCCACTGCTTCCAGTCGGCGGCGTACCCGTCGGTGGTGTTCTTCGGGCGCAGGTCCTGCTCGTGCTTCTTCGAGCGCTCCTCCAGCTCCTGCAGCTTGGCGAGCACGTCGGGGGTGAACTCGGCGCCGGGCACGGGCGAGACGCCGGCGGCGGCCGGGAGGACCAGAGAGGGCGCCACTACGCGGGGTGTGTCCAGATCCGTCACGTTCTCCTCCGATCGTCCGTCAGTTCGCTTATTTCGTACCGTGCTTTGTCGCATCTGGTGCAGGCATATGTAAGCGGTCAGGTGCCTGGTGCTCGACGCAGTACCTCACAGGTGCCAGGTCCGGGACGATTCGCGTGACAACGGTTAGCACCGTCGAATCGCCATCTCGCTGGGGATCCGTACGGGAGAATGCGCGCAGTTCGTGGGAAGCGGGGGAGCCGGTGGCGCAGCGGGTGATCGCGGGCAGGTATGAGCTGCAGCAGTTGCTGGGCCGGGGCGGCATGGGGGAGGTGTGGGCGGCCCGCGACAGCGTGATGGAGCGTTTTGTGGCGGTCAAACTGCTCCAGCCGCATCTCGGGACGACCGAGGGTGAGCAGCTGTTCTTCCGGGAGGCCCGCACGGCGGGGGCGTTGAGTCATCCAGGGATCGTCACCGTCCACGATCTCGGACGGGACGGCGACGGCACGCTCTACCTGGTGATGGAGAACGTTCCCGGCCGGAACCTGGGCGTGGTACTGCAAGACGGCCTGCCGCCGGTCGCGGACGTCCTGGCGTGGACCGCGCAGGTCGCCGACGCGCTGCACGCCGCGCACAGCGTGCGGATCCTGCACCGTGACCTCAAACCGGAGAACCTGATGCTCACCCCGGCGGGCAGCGTGAAGATCCTCGACTTCGGAATCGCTCGCTACATCTCCACCCTGACCGTTACCAGCCGCGTTGTCGGCACAATCGCCTACATGCCGCCCGAGCGGCTCCTAGGCAAGGTCGGCGACGCCCGCGGGGACCTGTATTCGCTCGGCTGCGTGCTGTACGAGCTACTGACCGGCCGCACCCCGTTCGGTGGCCTCGACTCCCTGGCCCTGATGTACGCCCATGTGAACACCCCGCCCACACCGCCCTCCAGCCACCGCCCCGGCCTGCCGCCCCATCTCAACGCACTGATGGCCGAACTCCTCGCCAAGGAACCAGACGACCGGCCCGCCAGTGCCGCCGATGTCCGTGACCGCCTCAGCCACCCACCCGCGTCCCCGCCTTCTGTATCACCGACGGACCCGCCGGCAGAGCCCAGCCACCGGCTTGTCGGCACCGTCATCGGCGGCCTCCGGCCCCCACCGGCCCGGCCCGCCATGGCGAAGCCCTCCCGCCAGCTCTGGACGCACACCACCGGCCGCGCGGTCCGTTCGTCGCCGGCGGTCGTGGACGGCACTGTCTACATCGGAAGCCGCGACAAGAAGGTGTATGCGCTGGACGCGGCCACCGGCACCCCCCGCTGGACACACGCCAGCGGCAGCGCCTGGAGGCATTTCCTCACCACCTCATGGCCTTCGTCGCCGGCGGTCGTGGACGGCACCGTCTACATCGGCAGCAACGACAAGAAGGTGTACGCGCTGGACGCGGCCACCGGCACCCCGCGCTGGACACACACCACCGGCGACGAAGTCTATTCGTCGCCGGCGGTCGTGAACGGCACCGTCTACATCGGAAGCGACGACCACACGGTGTACGCGCTGGACGCGAACACCGGCACCCCCCGCTGGACACACACCACCGGCGGCGAGGTCCGTTCGTCGCCGGCGGTCGTGGACGGCACCGTCTACATCGGAAGCCGCGACAATAGGGTGTACGCGTTGGACGCGGCCACCGGTATCCCCCGCTGGACGCACCTCACCGGCCACTGGGTCGTTTCATCCCCCGCGGTCGTGGACGGCACCGTCTACATCGGCAGCGGCGACAACACGGTGTACGCGCTGGACGCGACCACCGGCCACCCCCGCTGGACGCATACCACCGGCGGCTGGCTCTTTTCGTCGCCGGCGGTCGTGGACGGTACCGTCTACATCGGCAGTTGGGACCACAAGGTGTACGCCCTGAACGCGGCCACCGGCACCCCCCACTGGACCCACACCACCCACGGCGCGGTCGAGTCGTCGCCGGCGGTCGTGGACGGCACCCTCTACATCGGAAGCCGCGACAAGAAGGTATACGCGCTGGACGCGGCCACCGGCACCCCGCGCTGGACACACACCACCGGCGACTGGGTCTTCTCGTCGCCGGCGGTCGTGGACGGCATCGTCTACATCGGCAGCGATGACAGGCGGGTGTACGCGCTGGACGCGGCCACCGGTCAGGACGGCGCCTCGTAATCGGGGCATCCTGGCGCCTGGGAGGACCCGGCCGGTGTGACAGCCGTCTACAGCACGCCGAGCAGGGCGTTGTCCTCCCATTGGTCGACGACTTCGAGGTAGCCGGCGAGGACCTTGGAGTGGGGGGCCCAGCCGCCCTGTTTGGCGATGACGATCTGGTCGTGGCCCTTCAGGCGGGAGGACGTGGCGAGGCCTCGGCGGGGGCTGTGGCCGGTGAATCGGACCTCGATCCCGGCGCGTTCGCCGGCGCGGGTGACGACGTCGCCGATCGCTGCGGGCTGCAGGCCGCCCTCCATTACGGTGTGCCAGCGGTTGTGCAGGCGGCGCCAGGCGTATCCGTCCGGGTCGGTGAGGCCAGCGGCCTCCTTCCACGCCTGCCAGGCTCTCACCGGGCAGATCGAGGGCCGGGAGCCGTAGGGGACCGGGACGACGCGGGGCCGGACCTTGGATACGCGCAGGTCGGCCTGGATGCCGGCGGGGGTCTCGGCGTAGTCGCGGACGCGGTTGAAGGCGAGTTCGTGCTCGCGGCCGGCGACAGCGAAGTGCATGAGCACCATGGCGCGGTCCCGGATGCCCCTGAGGTTGTCCGGGCAGGCGGCGCTGATCTTCACCAGGTGCTCGACCAGCAGCGGAGGGGCCTGGCCCCGGCCGCGGGTCTCCCCTTTCTCTTCCATCTCCTTGACCAGCTGCTTGAGGCGGTTGCGGGCGAGGCGGGCGACGCCGTCCTCCAGCCGCACGCCGTGCTCGGCGCGGGCGGTCACCACGGTGCCGGAGATGCGGCGGCCGATGGTCGACGGCGCGATGTACGTTCCCTTCTTCCCGCCGGGCTGGGTCCACAGCCACTCGACGAACATCACCAGCGTGCCGGGGGTGACGGCGAGCACGGGCACTCCGGAGTCGGCGCAGAACTTCGTCCAGCTCGCCCAGTCCTGGGCATAGCTTCGGCGGGTGCTTTCCGGGCGGCCGTCGGCGACGGTGCGCACGGCCTGGCGGTCGATGTGGTCGAGCGCGGCCTGGGTCGCGGTGTCGTACTCCTCAGGCCGGGCCGGCGCGGCCGGGATGACGACCGGTTCAACCGTCTTCTGACCATCTGACATGAGACACCCCGTTCACCGGATTTACGCGCTTCCCTGGACTCCTGATATGGAGTTATCCCGGAACCATGACCGGCAGGTGCCGGCGAACATCCGAGGGCCCTCGGGAGGGCCGGGCCGTCCGGCCCTCCCGACCGTCGGGGCCTACTCGTCAGTCGTTACCGGCGAATCCACCGGGACCGTTCATCAGCTGCTTCACAGACTTCCGCAGACGGACCCCCAGCCGCTCCCACCAGGTGCGTGGTTCCCGGTCAGGCCGGGTACTTACGTAGACGGCCAGCGCTACCGCGGTCACGGGGAGGACCAGGACGGAGAAGCCGAGCGCGAGCCGCCAGACGTTGAGATCCTTCACCCTCTCAAAACCTGCAGCCGGAGTGACGTCCCTGCTCTGACCCCACCACCAGGCTGTGCCCCATGCCACCAGGGCCAGACCCAGGGCTCCGAGAGTCACCCGCAGCGTGACCATCCCCCGCGAGACATGGGTGGCCACCGTGCCCGGTGCGGTGTTCATGATCGTGGCGGTCTCCGCCTGGGTGAACTCCAGCGCCTTGTTGAGCAGCACGGCCTTTCGCTGCTGTGGCGGCAGAGCATCCAGTGTGTCCGCGAGGTCCAGGCGCCGGTCGGCGGCACCGATGGGGTCGGCGGGGCCGGCGGCTTCCAGCTGGACGTCCGCGTCCAGGCTCCCGTACGGCTGGCCGGTCCGGTAGCGCTGCGCCGCGCGCCAGACCTCGTTCTTGACCACGGTGAAGACGTACGGGCGCAGTTTCTGGACCGGCTTCTTGCGTGCAAGGACGCTCGCGAGGGCATTCTGCACCACGTCATCGGCATCCACCCAGGCCTGCGGGACGTCGAAGGCCCTCAGCCTCTTCCGTGCGTAGCCGACCAGCTGCCCGTACTGCTCGGCGGCCAGGGCCGCTACCGCCTCGGCGCGTTCCGTCGCCTGATCCTCAGCCATGCCGCCCCCGCCTCGTCGCACGGCGCGCACCGCCCGCCTCCCGCCGTGCGCGCTCCAGCTCCGCCTTGCCTGCCGCCCGGATGCGGAAGGCGATGCTGTTGAGCACGCTCTTCAGTCCCGGCGCGCACACGACCACCAGGAACATGATGACGGTGCCCACGCCCGTAACCTCCACGAAAAACCCCTCCAGTCGGCGGCCTTGAACGCCTCACCCTGAAGCGGCGGCCGTACGACTCCCTGACAGTCGTGCGACGACGGGATTCTTGACACCACAGCCAAGATTTTTTTGGAGGAGCGTCAGCGGGGCCTGCCCGAACTGCTCTCTCTCGCCCCGTACGGACGGTGGCGGCCGTGATTGACACCCTGGGGCCGTCACGTATGCCCTGCTGGAGGTCGCCGCGGCGATCCGGGCGCACACCGGTAGCCCGCGCGGGCATCGCGTGCACGGCCACGTCGACGTAGCCGTGCACGCGGGTCAGTCTGCTGAGTCGGGCTGGGTGCCGGGCGCGAGCGTCGCCGGCCGGGCCGGAAGGTCACCGGGATTTCCTGTACCGCAACTACTCACAACCGGGACGCGGTCTGCGGCCACCGTACCGGCGTGGTCCTGGTGCTCATCCCTGATCGCGTCGGCGGGCGCGCTTCTCGGCGCGGGCCTTGGTGACGGCGACGGCGGCCTACCTCCCAAAGGGCTTGTTCGCCGAGGCCGACCTGCTCGACTCCCTGCCCGGCGTCCGCCTGCCTGATCTGGACGAGTTGCGATCTAGAGGAGTTCTTGGCACCTGCCCGGTGACGCCTCCGGCTCCGCGGCGGACCCTCGGCCCCGGCGGCCGTGCCGACGAGGAGCTGCCGCCCCATCCCGCCTGATGGGTCAGCCGGGTTATAGGCCGGGCACCCCTTCCCGTACGATGCAGGGGACTCACCGCAACACAACCTGGCTGACCGGGACGCACGCCCTGGGACGCCACGAGGGGGCCCGAAGCTGGCGGCAACCGGCGACAGACCCCCTGCGGCGAGTACTGCAGTCACCGGGCCCGGCCGTCTTCCCATCGGCCGGGCTCACTGCTGAGCACAGGCCTTGCGGCGGGGTGATCCGGTTTCCTGGTCACGACCAGAAGGACCGCAGCACGTCGATGGCCGTGACGATCACGGGCGCCCAGTCGATGAACGCCTGACGCCAGATCAGGACGCGCTCGAAGCAGGCGCAGTGCTCGTGCTGGTCCATCGGTGCCTCCCCTCACTAAGCCCCAAGTGGCCCTTGGGGAAGGGCCTCTGTCCCTGAGGGACAGAGCACATGAGGGGCTCGTGCGGTGAAGCAGCCCCCAGCATAAGCCGGTTGGCAGCCGACTCCGACCGGGGGACCACAACTTCTGGGCAGCTGTAACCATCCAACCACTACATGTGGGGCCCGGCTCATACATCGGAGCTAACGTGCGTGTCGCGCGGCATGACCAGCGGAAACGGTGCTAGAGCGGATCCCGTAGTGCTGGCAGCAGGCGAACGTGCAGCCGGCAGCGGCTGCTTACGGGCTGCGGAGAGACCGTGGGCCGCGGCCCATGTGCGACACCGCCTTGGGCAGGGAGCGCGGGCCGGCGGGATGCCGAGCCCGCCTGGCTACCAAGCCGCCTCCGGCCAGGCTCCCCGCACCAGTCACGGTGCCGAGGTGGCGCCGATGACCGCCGATCCCGGCAAGTCTTCCGCACGTTTTCACTCGAATGAGTGTTTGGAAAGCAACTATCGTTGTGCGGCAGAGAGACCACCGAGAGGGGCCGATGAACCCACCGTCGAGGCCCCGGCCTCTCAGAACTCCATGTTCCCTGGGGCCGGACTAGGCCCTGGAGTCCTAGCTCAGACACTGACCGCAAAGTAGTAGTCAGGGCTTCGTGAGCGCGGTCTTCTTCGACTGGCAGGTACTCGTACACCGTCGGCCTCGGCACTTCGAACGTGTCGGCAATCTCCTGAACGGTCTTCTCCACCAGTTACCTGCGGCTGGTGTCTGGGCTAGGACTCCGGCGCCTTCCCGTAACGCGGGCCGCCCTACGATGACCAGCGTGACAGGCCTTCGCGCCCCCGGCTCTGACCCTCAGCACATAGCCATGGGGACCGCCGAGACCGACCGACAGCTGACCGAGTCCACCCGCCTCATGTACTCCGCTGACATGGCCGCCTTCACTGCCTGGTGCGCGAGCGTCGGTCGGCGGCCGCTGCCTGCTACCCCGGAGACTGTCACTGAGTACGTGGCGCACTTGACCGTAACCCCGTCGCCGCAGACCGGCCGCCCGCTCGCCCCCGGGACCATCAATCGCGTCCTGACCGCCGTCCGCGCTGCGCACAGGGCGGACGCTCTGCCCGCCCCTGAGACCGAGGGCGCCCGCAAGGTACTGTCCGGCTACCGTAAACGCCTGGCCGCCGCCAAGATCCGAGCCGAGGCCCGGGCCGCCCGCCCGCGTAGGGCCGCGCCCTCCCCATCGGACGCCTTGCGCGAGATGCTCGCCACCCTTGACCAGGACACGCTCATCGGGAAGCGGGACGCCGCTCTGTTGCTGCTCGGCTACGCCTGCACCGCCCACGTCTCTGAGCTGGCCGCGCTCAATCAGGCCGACGCCGTGGAGACCAACGCCGGGCTCCTGGTCACCATCTACCGGCGCAAGCTCAAGCGGCACGACAAAGTGGCCGTGCCCTACGGCTCCAACCCCGCCACCTGCCCTGTACGTGCCGTCCGCGCGCTGCTCGCCGCGCTGAACGCCAAGGGTCGCACCGCTGGACCGCTGTTCGTCCGCATCGACCGGCACGGCCGAATCGTCCCACCCATGACCCGCCACAGCCAGACCATCGAGGACCCCTCCGGCCGCATCACCCCGACCGCCGCGGCCGCCGTCGTCACCCGCGCCGCCACGTTCGCGGGCTTCGAGGGGCAGTGGGCTGGCCACTCCCTGCGCCGCGGATTCGACACCGCCGCCCGCCGCGCCAGCCCCACCCTTGAAAAGAAGACCGCGCTCACGAAGCCCTGACCACTACTTTGCGGCCGGTGTCTGAGCTAGGACTCCAGGGCCCTCTCAGAACCCCATGTTCCCTGGGACCGGACTACGCCAGGACGCCGGCTATCTGTTAGGCCGACGGCGGCCGACAGCCCGAGGGGCACGGCGACCCTTGCTGTTCGATGGGACGTTCGTCTAGACGCCGTCGGCTAGGACGCTGAGGCCCGGAGCAACTCCGGGCCTCAGTCCGCTCAGTCTTCGTCTGTCTCGGACGGTCGTGGCTGGGCACGGCGGCCGCGAAGGCGTGCGGCCCCCCAGGCAGAAGCTGTGAGGACCAGTGCGGCGCCGAGGCTGCCGAAGAATTCAGGTAGCGAGGCGCGAAGAAGCTCGTACATGGAACACCGGGACACGCCGAAGGACCCCCGAGCGTGCCCGTCTTCTCTCTGTACGAAGTGGTGGGCGTCCGGCGATGTTTGCCCCCGGGGTCTCGGGGCGTGTGTGGGTGTGTGGGTGTGTAGGTAGGTGGCGACCGGCCCGTCCCCCTCGGCTATGACTGCCTGCCTGTCGAGAGAGCCGGTTGAGGTCGGCCGTATCGGAGTATGCCGCCCGAGCGGGCCAGTCCGACACGGAGTTGCAGGTTCCGGGGAGCATGCGGTAGTGCCCGGAAGCTTCGTGTGTGGCTCGCATATGGCGCAGAGCCCCGCCGACGGCGCTTGTCTCGCTGTCACATGTCACAGTCATGCCGGTAACAGTGCCGCCTGCCGGTCCGGCGGATGGCCTCGTCCTCCCCGCACGCCCGCCTCAGACATGGGGAAGGCGTGCGGGGAGGACGGACGAGTTCCGCCGCGCCGGCAGTCACTGGCGTGACCGAGCCGTGCGCCGGCGTTGATTCGGTACGCGGCCGCGGGCCTGGCGCTCGCGGTGGCGCATCCATGCCAGCAGCACGTCGCGCTTGTGTTCGGACTCGTCGGGCATGAGGGACTGGGCCAACATGAGCAGGGCGGACACCGCGATACCGAGGGCCAACGCGATGGCCACCACCCACCAGGGGGCGTCCGCCATCGTGAGGGCGGTAACCATGGTTCCCGCGCCGACCACCCCTCCTGTGACGCGTCGGCCCGCGCCGTTCCCTCGTGCCGAGAACGGCCTCTGCACCGGGGAATGCGGGTCGGAGTCTTGGCTGGTCCTGTTGTTGTTCATCGACCGCTCGCCTTCGCCGTGGTGAGGCGGCCGTACAGGGCATCGATCTCTCCGCGGGCGACCAGAGTCTTGGCGTGCGTACGCAGCCGGCGCATGTGTCCCTCGACGGCCCGGGACGTCATGCCCAGCTCGTCGGCGATTTCCTTCTGGGTCAACTTCTGCTGGTAGATGAGGCTGCAGATCGCGCGGGCCTCCCATTTGGCGTCCTGGAGGATCCGCTGGACGGTCCACCGGTAGATCACGGACTCGTCCGGCGGGAGGTTCCGCCCGAGGCGGTCGCCGTCGAGGACCGCGTTCGCGGTCATGGCGAGGTGGCGGCGGTGCCTGCTGGCCCACTTCTTGAACGTGTCACGGAAGGCGAACATGCAGGCCACGGTGAAGTAGGTGCGCATGCTGGCGCCCTTGTCGGGGTCCCAGTGGCCGGCCGGGAGGATGTCCTCGGTGAAGGTCTTCACGGCGTTCTGGACGGCGTCGTGGGTGACCTCGTCACGGGAGTCGCGATGCCGCTTCAGGGTCTCGATCTCGTCCCAGCGCGCGGGGATGGGGATGTTCCGCTCGCCGCACTTCTCCACGAGCGTGCCGTCGCTCATCCACGCGCGCAGGACCTTCCAGCCGTAGACCCACAGGTCCTGACGCAGCAGTTCCATCTCGTTGCCCACGAACTTCTGCTCTCGCAGGCGTTCGTACAGGGCGCGATCGGCGGCCAGTTGCTCGACGTTCCTGCGCTTGACGCGCTTGGTCGTCGGGGCGCTGCCGGGCTGCTGCGTCTCGTCGGGCAGCGCAATTTGATCTTGCATTGAGATACATACCTACTCTCGCACTAGATGTTGTATCGCGCTGCTCTATGGCGGGAGCATCAATTCATCCCACAAGATTGCTGATAATTCCGGGCGGCAATGTTGTTTGCGCAGGTCACGGCCGTGTTGGAGATTCCATCGCGGAGCGGGAGCGCGGCGGCCGACGGGCGGCGCGTGGGGGCTCGGATGCGCCCCGCGCGAGCAGGACTGATCGACGATGATCAGCAGGGCTGACGGCCCGGGGCGGTCATCACCTTCTACTCGTATAAGGGCGGGACCCGGCGGGAGGTGGCGCAGCGTCAGGCGGGCGCGGGGCGCGGGGGGAGCAGGCCTCTTCCTCTGCTCTGGCCGGCGGCCGCCCGATCCGTTCGCCGCGCGCGGGAGCCGCCGCCGGGCCGCCACGCTCGCCTGCAGCTGCGGGTACACCGCCACCGCCCGAGGGACCACGGACGTGGCCGAGCTCGTCACCGCCTACACCGATCACCGCAGCAGCTGCTGCGGCTGACGACCCGGCGGGCCGACCACCCCGGTGGCCGGCCCGCACGTCGTGCCCCGCCGTTGGTCTGTGCGGGCGCGAGGCCTCCCGGGACTGCGGGGTCCGTACTCCGGGTTTCGTTGGTAGGCGAGGTGATCGAGCGGGGCCGGACCGGTGCGACGGGTCCGGCCCCCAGTCGGGCGCTACCGGCGCCGGTACAGCGCCGTCCGGTCCGCCGCGTACGTGCCGTCCGGCAGGACTCCGTCGGTCAGCTCGAACCGCTCCGCGCCGCCGGGGCCGGTCCAGGTGACCACCGTCCCAGCCGGCCGGCTGCTCGGCAGGTGGACGGGCTGGCCGTCGGAGGCCCGGGCGCCCAGCAGCGTGTAGATGCGGACGCCGTTCGCGGCCGCCGGCGGGGCGACCGGGTCACCTCCGGCGGGACGGGCCGCCCGCCGCCGGAGCCGGCGTCCCAGGAAGCCGAGCACCAGGAGCGTGAGCCCGGCGAGGACGTCCGCCGCCCAGTTGCTGAACACGTTGGTCAACATCGTCTCTTGTCCTTCTTCTGCATGCCGATATCGAGGCGGAACGCGGCGAAGGCCCGGAGGGCTGATCACCGGACGGCACAGTGCGGGACCGCGGGCCAAGGCGCGCAAGTCCGGTGTGCACAGTGCCGTCCGCGCTCCACCCCTTCGCGGGGGAAGTCCCGTGTCCGACAGCAGGCAGCGGCGCAGCAACGTAGAGGGGTATCCCGTCTGGCTCTTGGTAAGTGCCGCTTACCGGGAGCCAGAATCGTGTCCGGTCAATGCCGCATGCGCCAGGCGCCGAACAGTCCGGCAACCGCGCCGATGATCACGGAGAAGCCGGCGTCCCCGACCACGAGGTACACCCCTGCGCACAGGCCCAGCAGGGCGACGAGGGCGATCAGGTCGAGCGCCCGCTGCCGGGCGGGCGTGCCATCAGAGGGCAGGGCCGGTGCGTCGGCGGGGCGGGGCAGGTCGGGGTCGGGGATCTGCGAGGTGGTGTCGATGTCCGTCATGGCACCAAGCAGACCGCCCCAGCCGCTCGAAGCCCCAGTGATCCGTACGAACTCGCATGCACCCGAACTCCGCAGGTCAGCCGCTGAACGGCACAACCGTTCAGGAATGTTCGGCGCAATCCGTGGACGTTCAGAACCAGGCCCCTCTAGCGTTGCGTTAGTACAGCAAGAGGAGATTTGGTGACGCTCAGCAGCCCAGAAGTGGATCCGGAGGACGCAGCTGCCATCGCGGCCTGCAACGAGGCGCTGCTCAACTTCACCACCGAGCTGAACCGCCTGCATATCGCCTTCGGCGCACCGTCGTACGCCACGCTCGTCGAAGCATCGGCCCATCCCAAACTGACCAAGGCCGGCATCAACGAGGTACTGTCCGGCAAGCGCCTCCCCTCGCTAGAAGTGCTTCTGGAGTTCGTCCGGGTCGTCAGCAACCCACGCGCACTCCCCGATGGCGTGCCCGCGACCCATCGGGCCCGCCCCGAACTCGTCAGCCCCTGGCGGAGCCGATGGCAGGAGGTCAAACTCCTGCAGCGGCAGGCACAAGACCCCTGGAAACACCTGCGTACCAGCGTGCAGGACACCCTCGACCAGGCCCGCAACGAAGCGGAGACCACCCGTACCGAGGCCCACGAGGAGGCACAACGAATCCTAGAGCAAGCGCGGGTTGACGCCGAGGAGTGGTGCGAGGCACGGAAAGCAGAGACAGAGCTGCTGCTGGCAGACCACAAAGCGAAGCTTGAGGAAGTGCGCCGGGACCTGACAGCGGCCAAAGCCGAGGCCGAGCGGGTGCGGTCCCAGGCCCGCCGCGCCGCCGCCGAAATCGTCGCCAAGGCCTCCGCGGAGGCCGAGCAGATCAAAACCGCGGCCGAAGACAAAGCCGAGCGAATCATCAATGAGGCTCGGAAGAAGGCAGGACTGCCATACGTAACGACGGAGGAGGTCCGTTGGGACGAACTGCCGCTGGAAATCCGTCGTCGATATGAACGGCCTGGTGAGTGATCGACCCGCTCCTGCGCACATATCCGGAGTCCATGCTGAGATGGAAGCAGTTGAAGCGCCGCCTACGATGACCGCGTGACAGCCGCCCGCCGCATCCTTGGCACTGGCCCCGAGGCCCCGCACCACATCCGCGCCGCCCAGGCCGATCTGCTCGACTTCCTGCCCGGAGTCGGTCTCCCCGACCTGGACGAGCTGCGGGCTCGCGGCGTACTCGCCCCTCACTCCGCCGCCGTCCCTGCTCCGCGACGAACCCTCGGAGCCGGCGTCCGCGCCGACGAGGACGAGGCTCCCCACCCCACCGCCTGACGCGCCCTCACCATCGACCGTCGAGGGCCCGATAGGGTCCCCTCGGCGTCACAGTTATGCCGGTAAGGTTGACCCCTTAGCTACCAGGTGGAAGGCAGGCTTAGTCCGACTGGCAAAGGAGACCCGCTCCACTGCAGGCCATCCGGAGCCGCACCTAAAGCACGCGAGAAGTCGACCGTGCCGCCGGTGAACCTCGCGAGGTCGAAGTCGGCCGTGCCGTCGGCGAACTCCGCGGCGTTGAAGTCGACCGTGCCGCCGGTGAACTCCGCGCCGGCGAAGTCGACCGTGCCGCCGATGAACCTCACGCGGTCGAAGTCGACCGTGCCGCCGGTGAACCTCGCGCTTATGAAGCTGACCCTGCCGCCGGTGACCTTGGCGCCGGCGAAGTCGACCGTGCCGCCGGTGAACCTCACGCGGTCGAAGCTGACCGTGCCGCCGGTGAACTCCGCGCAAACGAAGCCAACCCTGCCGCCGGTGAACCCCGCCCTTCTGAAGTCGACCGTGCCGCCGGTGAACTTGGCACCGGTGAAGTAGAACCTGCCGCCGGCGAACTCCGCGGCGTTGAAGTCGACCCTGCCGCCGGTGACCTTGGCGCCGGCGAAGTCGACCGTGCCGTCGGCGAACTCCGCGGCGTCGAAGTCGACCGTGCCGCCGGTGAACCTCGCGTAGCTGAAGCTGACCGTGCCGCCGGTGAACCTCGCGCTGCTGAAGCTGACCGTGCCGCCGGTGAACTTGGCGCCGACGAAGCTGACCGTGCCGCCGGTGAACCTCGCGCTGCTGAAGCTGACCGTGCCGCCGGTGAACTTGGCGCCGACGAAGCTGACCGTGCCGCCGATGAACTCCGCGGCGTTGAAGTCGACCCTGCCGCCGGTGAACTCCGCGTCGGCGAAGTCCCCGCCGTCGAACACGCCGCCCGTGAAGTCGAAGTCGTGCCCCTGCCAGGAGTGCGGGTGCTCGGGGCCCAGGCGCAGGTGGTCGCGAATGAGCCGGATGACCGTGTGCCGGACCTCCCGCAGCGCCAGATAGGCATGCCAGGCGTTTGCGTCGCCGGCTGGCAGTTCGGACTCCGCGGCGTAGGGCAGGCGCAGGTAGGCACACAGCACGTCGATGCAGGTCTGGCGGAGTTCCCGGGTGGGGGCGTCGTCGGCGAGTCCCGCCAGGGCATGCACACCGCCGAGGCGGACTGCGGCGGAGTCGTCGCCGAGCTGGGAGACGGCCGTGGTGAAGCGCTCGGTGTGCAGGCGGGTCGCCTCGCGCAGTGCACCGTCCTCGTCGACCCGCTGGCGCCGGTAGGCAACGACCAGGGCGACCAGGGCGCCTGCCCCGGCGACCACGCCGAAGGAGAGCTTCACCAGGTCGAAGAGCGTCTTGGAGTCGATGCGGTGCTCGGGCTTGAGTGCCTGGGCGCCGAGCAGGTCCCACCCGGCAAAGAACACCGCGGCGGCGACGACGAGCGCGGTGACGAAGGCCAGGGGGAGGACGATCCAGACGTGCCACAGGCGCAGGCTGCGCCGTTCTGCCTGGCGCCGAGGCAGGGAGAGTCTCACGATCGACAGGACGGCCCGCCCCCCTCCGCCGGTTGCGACTAGGTTCGGCGACCGCGGACGCGCAGCGGCACGGCACTTGATGGACTCTGGATAGGAGTCCACTCGCACCGCTCCGGTTCGTTCGGCGTCGGAGCCCTGCCGATAAGTGTGTCCCCGCCGAGCTTCGACATGTACGCCAGCCTTTCCGCGGGCGGCAGCCCCTCCGCCCGCCGCCTGCGGTCGTGCGCCGGGGTCACAACTTGAGGTAGACGAGCATGGCGCCGAACACCGCCACGACCACGGTCACGGCCGGGATGAGCGCCGGATGCGCCACCACCAACATTCCAGCAACGACGGCGGTGAGGGCGGCGATGGCTATGGTGTTGCGCTCGTTGGGCATGGGTGCTCCTGGATGGTCGGTCGGAAGATAAGGCCTCCCCTGGGGCACAGGTGAGGGGTGACCCGACCATGGAGGGGCCGGGGACTAGCCGCGCAAGTCGCCGCTGCGGCGGCCGTCGGCTGGAGTGCGGGTGGCCGGGTCTTCGCGGGTGGTCGCGTCGGAACCGCCGCGGCCGCCCTGCTGAGCGCCGCCGGGCTGGGTGAGGACAGCGGACTGGCTCCCCTCATCGCGGCCAATGGGCAGTGGGCCGGGCGGACGTCCTCTGCTCAGGCCCGCGTCGCCGCGTTGCCGGTGGCCGCCGCCCGGGCGGTGTACAGAGTGCCGAGCCGCTTGAGCTTGCGGCGCACCCGCTCTCCGTGAGCCGTCGACAGACCGGCGTTCAGTGCCGTTCGAGCCCAACTCTCGCCGCTGGCCGCCCAGGCCCGGGCGAGCCCGGCCTCGTCCGGGGCCAGTGTGCGCAACACCGCGAGCAGGCGGCTGTCGGCCAGCTCGGCGGCGAGCGTCGCGTCCTCTGGGGTGTGCTCCTCGGTGAGCAAGTCCTGCACCGTCAGGCCCGGGCTGAGCGGCTGGCCGAGCAAGGCGGTGCGCTTGCCACGCACCCGACGTTCCCACAGCGGTTGCAGTGCTCGGTGCTCGCTGCGCGCGTGCCGGTCCAGCAGCGCTTGGACGTAGTCGTCGGTGGCCAGCCCCCGGCCGAGCGCCTCCACCCAGTCCCCCAGCAGGGCCGCCTCCACCGCCTCGCGCCACGCTGCCGGGTGGGACAGGCCCAGCCAGTTGCGGCTAAAGGCGTCGACGGCCTCAGCGTCGCCCTCGATGGCGGCGTTGCGGGCTGTCAGGGCGGCGCAGAGCGCGACTCGGGCTGGCGCGGACGGCGTCTCGGGGAGGGTGGCGACCATCAGGAGCAAGAGCGCAACGATGCCGAGCGTGGTTCTACCAGCGTCTGGTCGTTCTCCTCTCGTGGTCGCGTCGAGGCCGACTGGCAGCAAGACGCCCAGGAGTTCGTAGACCGTCATGGTCCCAGGGAGCTCTCGGCCCGGTGCCTCCCCGACCGACATGCGGACCTCGATCTCAGGCAAGGCCTCGCCGCGCGCCACGCAGACAAAGCTGCGGGAGGACAGCCGCGGCGGGCCGCTAGTGGCCCGGCCCGGCTCGGGCAGCAGCAGTGCCGTGCACCCCCGACTGCTCGCCGTGGGGCGGCGGGAGGCCGGGCGGGGCGGGGCGCCGACGCGCGTCATGGCAGTACTCCTTGGTGGGACTGAGCAAAAGGGTCCGTCACCTCTAGGCGCGGTACGGCCGGGAACCGGCAAAGAATCTTGCTGATTCGCCTGTGGCGCTGATCACATCAGCGGTATCGACGCGAGGCCGGGGCGCCTTCGTCTGTGACGCGCAAGATCAGCACGGAGCGGGCAGCGCCGCCGGTGCATCGCTCGGCACCAACGAGTCGCGGCCCGCCGCCAGCTCCGGCACGTACTTGTACAGCGTCGTACGGGATACCCCGAGTAGCTTCGCGATCGAGGTGATGGTGTTCTCCGGCTGCGCGAGCAGCGCGCGGGCATGCCGGATCTGTTCCTCCGTCATGGCCGGCGGCCGCCCGATGCGCTCGCCGCGGGCCCGGGCCGCCGCCAGGCCCTCGTGGGTGCCCTGCACGATCAGCTCGCGGATGAACTCCGCGAGCGCGGCGAACACGTGGAAGACCAGGCGGCCGCCCGGTGTCGTGGTGTCCAGCGCCTCGTGGAGCGACTGGAAGCCGACGCCGCGCTTGCGCAGGGCGGAGACGATGGAGATCAGGTCTTGGATCGAGCGGCCCAGCCGGTCGAGGGAGGGCACCACCAGGGTGTCGCCGGGCCGAAGGTAGTCGAGGCACTTCCACAGTTCCTCGCGCTCCGCGTTCTTGCCGGACTTCTTGTCGGCGAAGACGCGTACGCAGTCGGCCGCGTTCAGGGCCGCGATCTGCCGATCGAGAAGCTGCCCCTTCGTGGACACGCGCGCATACCCGACGCGGGCTCCGGAGGAGTTGGAGGGGAAGGTGTCCAGCGGGCTGTCGGCGTCCGCCCACTCGGCGGGAGTCGTCGTCAGCCTCCGATCGGGCGGGCACCTCCCGCCTCACCCCTTAAGTGAGTCGCTGGGGCCAGGAAGACAGGAAACCCACCAGAAGTCGGCCACGGTGGGCGGTTTACGTGGCCCGCGCGCTGCCGTCTGCGGCGGCTCGGTTGTGACGGAGGACAGGCTGGCAGCGGAGTGGGTGGGGGAGGGGCGCCGGGTCGTGTGCCGTCGAGCCGGCCGGAGCTGGGCCGCCCGCCGTACTCCCGCCGTCGCGAATGCGGGCGCGTGAGGAGACCGCACCACCGGCCGTGGTCGAGGGGGAGCGGCTGCTGCCGCGATGTGGCCGGGCCCGTCGTGGGCGCTCCGCTCAGCGCGGCGCCGTCGTGGTGACCGGTCCGGCGAACCGTTCGCGGGGGCACGGCCGGGCGCTTCCTCCTTTCGCCCCTCAGATGAGGTCCCGTTCATGGAACCGGCCCCCGCCAGTCGCCGATTGACGACTGGCCCCAGACGCCGGAAACGGGCCCTCAGATCGGGGCCCGTTCTATAATTTCCGCAGGTCAGGAGGGTAACAGTCGCGGCGGACTGTTACCCGGGCGTTCGTGGGAGAGCTCGCCGTCGACCCGGAGTTGGGGACGTGCGCGCCGGGGTGTCGTCGCGGTCGAGGCGGACCGAGGCGGGCCCCTCGGTCGGCTGGACGTCGAGGACCAGGCGGAGCCCGCCACCGCGGTGTGACAGCCGCGTCGGTTCACCCGCCCGCAGCGCGGTGCACGCCTGCAGGAGCGGCAGCAGGATGTCCACCACCCGCTCGCCCCGCTCGCGGTCGTCCGTCATGACCCTGATCTGCACCATGGTGTGCTCCCTTCAGCTGACGAGCGCGGCCGCCCGCGCTGTCGGGACTCCCGCGAGTTCCTTCTGCGCGGTCCATCATCTTCTGACCTGCGGCACTGGTGAGCGGGGGTTCACTCGATCGCATGGAGACTTCGATGTTCCGTCGAGATTCCTGACGTTCTGCCGCTATCTATGACGCATGGTCGTTCGCAGTGAGCTGAGGCGTTGATGACGCTCGCGGTCGTCCGGTCGATCGGTACGCCGCGGCGGCTGACGACGGCGCAGGAGTAGGAGGACTTCGAGCAGGAGCTGGTCGACCAGTTCCTGCTCGCCGGGGTCGGCGCCGGGATGGCGGACAGTTCGGTCGCCGACGACCGGCGGGCGATCTTCGAGTACGCGCGGTTCCTCAGCCGGCCGGTATGGACAAGCGGTCCGGAAGACGCTGACCGCTTCCTCGCGGACCAGCGCAAGGTCAAGCGGCTCGCGCACAGCACGGTCCAGAGCAAGGCGTGGACGCTCGCGCAGTTCTTCGACTTCCTGATCGCGCGCTACCAGGGCGACATCCACGCGCTGACCGGTCACGTGCTGGTGCAGCCGATCGACGAGTTCAACCGGCCGGCCAAGAGCGAGTACGGGACGAAGCGCATCCCGCCCTCCGAGGCGGAGGTGGACCAGCTGTTCAACGGGTGGCGGGAGTCGTTGGGGAGCGCGAGGAAGTTCCTGCCTGCGGCCCGTGACTACATGGTCGCCTCGCTGTGGCGGCGGGTCGGGACGCGCATGACCGAGACGCTCAAGCTGGACATCCGGGACTGGCGGCCGGATCTGGGCGATTTCGGGAAGCTGCACGTCCGGCACGGCAAGGGCAGTCGCGGGCGCGGGCCGAAGGGCCGTCTGGTGCCGGCCATTAACTCGACGGACGCGCTGATGGACTGGTGGCTCGGCGACGTACGGCACCAGTTCGGCGACGACTACGCCAACCCCGACGCCCCGATGTTCCCGAGCGAGCGCCGTGACCCGCTGACCGGGTTCTGCCTCCGGGCTGGTGACGACGCGCTGCGGTCGGGCCTGAAGGGCGCGGTCGCGATCTTCCTGCCCCCGTGGTCCGGACGGCTGACGCCACACGTCCTACGGCATTTCTGCGCGTCCTCGCTTTACCTGCAAGGCGTCGATCTGAAGGCGGTCCATGAGCTTTTGGGCCACGAATGGCTGTCCACTACGACCCGGTACATCCACGTACACGAGAACCACATCGAGCAGACGTGGGCGACGGCGAACCAGCGGGTCTCGACCCGGCTGGGCCTGGGCTGAGGAAGAGGATATGCGCTGGAACTTGCGGATGAAGGCTGCCGAGCGGGGGATCTGGAAGTCCACCGAGATGCGCCGACGCCTGGCGGAGGCTGGGCTGGAGATCAGCACGGGCAAGATGTCGGCGCTGTGGACGGGAACGCCGACGACGGTTCGGCTCGATGACCTGGACATCATCTGCCTGGTGTTGCAGTGCACCACAGCGGATCTGCTGGTGCACGAGCCGGAGGTGGCAGCGGCCAGAAGGCCGCAGGCCGAGCCTCAAGCAGCCACCGGGTCCTCGTCGGTGCTACCGCGACTGGGCCGCGGCCGGACCCTTCCACCGATCTGATGGCGCCGCCGAGGACCTGCCCGCGGTGCCGCCAGCGGCCCGTGTCCAGCCAGGGCGCGAAGTACTGCCACCGCTGCCGACCGCAGCCGTGCGACCCGCCGCCGTGCCGTCAGTGCGGGTCGACCGAGGACTACTGGACGGCGTTCAAGTGCCGTAACTGTTACCGGGGTTCGTCAGCCGAGCGCCCGGCATCCTGCCCGGACTGCTTCGCCTGGGGAATGCTGCGGCGCTACGGCCGGATGTGTGTGGGGTGCCGGGCCTGGCGTCGGCTCTACCCGGTCACCGGCCCCTGCCGGATCTGCGGACGTGACCTGCACCTGGGCGAGAGCGGCGCGTGCCGTTTGTGTATGAAGCAGGCTCAGATGCTGCGGCCCCGCCGCCGGGCCCTGGACCTGGAAGGGGCGAACCGGCACGGGCAGCAGCTGTACTTCGCGGACGCGGAACGGCGCCTGCAACTGCTGCACCCGAAGGGGTCACGGCGTCGGCCCGAGCTGGCTCCACAGCTTCCGCCCCCGCTGGTGCCAGCAGAACACCAGCAGCTCGTCCCCCTCGTCCGGCCGGGACCTGCGGCGGGGACAAGAACGGGGCTTCCCCGACGTGGACGCGCCCGAGGTTGCAGCGGCGCTGAAGGCCGCAGTCGACGACTACGCGCAACGCCACGAGCTGGGGTACTACACCGCCTACGGCCTGGACCGCGGGCTGCGTGTCCTGCTGAGCATCCAGGAGACACCCGGCGCCCGGTTCCGGGCGTCCGACGTGCTGTTGCTGCGTGACCTGCTCCTGCCAGCCCGACCTCTGCTGAAGCTGCTGGCTCAGCTCGGCATGCTGGACGACGACCGCACCCCCGGCGTCGTCTCCTGGTTCCGCGAGCGCACCGCCGGCCTTCCCGAACCGATGCTCGGGGAGCTCACCACCTGGTTCGAACTGAAGCTGTCCGGCAGCACCACCGCACCACGCGTCAAGGCGCGACCGCCCCGGTGGACTCAGCGGATGGTGACGCACGCTCTCCCCGCCCTGCGAACCTGGGCGGACCAGGGCAAGGACTCGCTCCGGTCCATCACCCGTGCCGACATCCTCGCTGTCCTGCCCGACAGCGGCACCCCGCGCGTCGACATGCTCCAGGGCCTACGGCACATCCTGCGGCCGCTGAAGAACCGGCGGATCATCTTCACCGACCCCACCGCCCGGATCTTCTGCGGCATGCCGACCCCCACCATTCCCCTGCCCGTCGAGGTCGACGCCCTCCGGGAAGTCCTCCACGACCAGGAGACGCCGCGAGCCGCCCTGGCCTCCCTGGTCATCTTCCACGCGCTCACCTCTGGGCAGCTGCGCAGCCTGAAGACCACTGACCTGCGCGACGGACGCATGTTCTTGCCCCACCGGACTGTCCTGCTCGCCGAGCCCGTACGTACCCGCGTGGCGGCCTACCTGGACTACCGAAACCACCGGTGGCCCCGTACTGCCAACCCTCACCTGTTCGTCTCCCAGACCACCGGCTGCGGCGTCGAGCCGGTCAGCAACGTCTGGATCAACGATGTGCTCGGCATGTCCGCCCGCCGGCTCCGCGAGGACCGCCTCCTCCACGAGGCCGAGGCCACCGGCGGCGACCCCCGCCGCATCTGTGACTTGTTCGGCTTGTCCGTCGGTGCCGCCCTGCGCTACACCGGCACCGTCGACCAACCCGGCCTCATTGAACACAGCCTCCGCAACGCGGGATCAGCACCCCGACCAGGGCCAGAGTAGGAACGGACCAGGTGATCGTTCTGCGGGCCGAACGCCGCAGCCCCGCAGTGGCGCGGGCAGTCTGGACTACGCGTCGGCCTCAGGCACGGGCCTGGGCCCGTGCCCGTCGTCTTGGTTGGGCTCTTGGTGTTGGTCTCGGAACGGGAAGTTCGGGGTCGCACGCTAGCGACTCGTCCACCAGGCAGCTCCAGTGCCACTGGCCGTAGTTATCAGCGTGATCAGCCAAGTGGGAACACGCTGAACGGTCAAATGCAGTCCACCCCAGCGGAGTTCGAATTTCGGATGCTGCTCGCATGTGTCAACTCGTCGGCTCATGCTTACTGTTTTAGATGAACTTTTCGAATTGCCACAATACGGACATCTCTTGCGCCAGGCGCTGATCGCAGCCGCCTGTCACTCGTCCCGATTTGCGGCCTCATGACCCTCGGTTCGGCGGGCCCGGACGAACCCGAGCCCGCTTCGGTACCGTTCTGGAAGCACCACCCGCGAGTTCGGCTACGAGCCCCCTTCGGAAAACTCGAACCCACGGCCTTTAGTCAGAAACTCCACCGGCACGAGGCGGACCGTAGCCGGAGCCGACACCCGCCCGACGGTCTTTCCGCGAACCTCAGCGAAGTCCCGGACGGCGTGCTAGCCGACCAAGATCAATCTCACCGGGATTTCCTGTACGCCAACTACTCACACCCGCATATGGACGGAGTGGCCGCCCGAGGCGTTACACCTGGGGCGCGGGAGGTTCGGAGAACGCAGGAACCCCCGCGCTGGGGCGGGGGTTCCGTAGCCGTGCGGGCGCCGGTCAGCGCTGGGCTTGCCGGTGCCCGTTCCAGGCTTCCGCGGCGAGCTGCATGGGTCTCGCCCAGTCGTCTTCACTCTGCTCGGCGATCGAGTCCCAGACGCGCTGCTGGACCCGGGCGAGGACGTCGAGGCCTTCGGCCGGGGCGAGCTTCCACGCCGGGTGAGCAGCGGCGACGCTCTCCGCCTGCTCGGCGGTGTGGCCGAGGGCCATGAGCCAGAGCGCCCACAGCGCCGGGTCGATCCACGCGGCTCCCAGGGAGGCCCATCCCCAGTCCACGAGCAGGGCGCCGTGGTCGGTGATGAGGACGTTGTGTGGGTTCCACTCGGTGTGCAGCAGGCTGTTCCCGGCGAACCAGGACAGCTCTGCCGGGTCGTCCACGAACGTCCGCAGCCGGTGCGGCATCGTCTTCAGCTCGAAGCCGGGCGCGGGGACGTCGGCGAGCCGGATCATGGTGGCCATGACGGTGGGCAGGTCGGGGGAGCCGGGCGTGTAGTCGGCGTGGCCGCCTTCCACGTACTCGAAGCCCAGGAGGCTCCAGCCGCCTTCTTCGACGTGCCACAGCAACTGTGGGGCGATGCCGCGGACGATCGGGCCGATCTGAGCTTCCCGCTTCTGGGTCCACACCCGCGGGTGATCCAGGGGCAGGCCCTTGACGAACAGCGTGCGCTCCGTGGTGCGGACGCGGGCGGCGATGGCGCTGTTCAGGCCCGCGTTGATGGCGCCGACGTCGGCCACGGGGCCGCTGACCTTTTCGATCAGCCGCCGTACGGTGTCCGGAAGCTGGGTCAGGCGCTCGGTGGGCAATGGACTCTCCTGTTGCGGTCGGGGCGCCGGGGCCGCGCACGGGCGCGGCCCCGGCAGTCAGTTCTACTGGTAGGGGTTGTCGTCGTTGCAGCCGGGCACGGTGCCCGGGGTGAGCGTGTCGACGTCGCCGATCAGGGTGACGTCCTCCGGGTCCTGGACGACGAGCTCCGGTTTGCGGGTCAGCTCGACCATGACAGCGGGCATGGGACTACCTCATTCCGTGTTGGCAGTAGTTTGCGAGTGGTGCCTTCGCCTCCTGGAAGACCTTCGCCATCGGCCTGCACACCCGGCACGTGCCGGACAGCTTGCAGCCGCTGCATCCTCCGGTGCGAAGCATGAGGGACTCGGCGATGGGGCCGAGCCGGGCCAGACCTTCCACGCCTTCGGCGATCAGGTCGATGTTCGGTTCGCGGCCGACCTTGCAGATCGAGGCCCGCCCGAACGGGTCGGAGTGGAAGAACGTCACGCCGGCCGGGCAGCCGGTGAACGGCTTCCGGTGGGTGAGGTACTCGGGCGACTGCTGCGGCAGAGGCTCAGCAGTGCCGTGGATCGTCGGCGAGATGTTCGCGTACTCGCGGAACCGAACACCGAGCCGGCGCGCCCATTCGCGCATCGCCTCCGCCTCGTGCGCGTTCTCCCGAATGATGATCAAGCTGAGGTCGACGTTCAGCCCCGCGGCGACGGCGCCCTGCAGACCGGCCGAGAACCGTTCGAACGCACCCCGGTTGCGGGTGACGGCGTCGTACGTAGCGGCGGTCGCGCCGTACACGCTCAGCGTCAGCTTGGTCGGCGGGTAGGTGCGCAGCAGGTTCAGGATGTGGTCCTTGTGCAGCCGGGACCCGTTCGACAAGATCTCCACCTGCATGCCGAGCTCGTGCGAGAGCCGGTACGCCTCGGGGAAGTCGGGGTCGATCAGCGGTTCCCCGCCGGTGATCTGCAGCCAGATCACGCCCGCATCACGCATGACGGCCAGAAGCTGGCGCTTGCCGTCCATGTCCAGGCCCTCGAAGCGCTTCTTGCCGAGGTAGCACATGGGGCAGTCGTAGTCACAGCCGAGGTTGATCTCCCACGTGGCCCGGCTGAACTCGTACGGCCCGGCCTGGCGCAGCAGCAGGACATCGCCGACCCGGCGGCCAACCAGGTCCACGTTCCACTGCTCCCGCACCGGGCCGGTGAGCCACGCGGGCATTACGTCGGGCCCGGCCGCCAGGGCGCGCAGTTCCTCGAACCGGGCCCGGGGCAGCTGCACGGCCTTGGCGCTGCCCGGGCGCAGGATCAGGCGCCGCTCGCCTAACGGTGTCGCAAGGAGCTCGTGCACGTCATGTTCCCTCTCTCGTGGGACCCGGCGCCGGGCCGCTACGGGGGTGAAGCGGCCCGACACCGGGCGTTGGAGCCTGCTCCTCACCAGCGCCCCGATTGCGGCGGCGAGGAACAGGTGTCAAGGGGTGGGCTCGCGCAGTGCAGGCAGGTAGGCGAGGAACACGCCGCGTTCCCGCAGGTGCTCCAGCATGCGCGCGTAGGAGTCGTCATCGGTGGTGATGGCCGGGCGGGCGATGGCGAGGATGCCGTGGGCATAGCCCTGAGCCGCGTACCTGCAAGCCGCTGTGAAGCCGGGCCGCTGGACGAGGGGGAGTGGCTGCCCCACGTCGGCGAACGAACTGCGGGCGACCTGCCAGCCCATCTCTGCCGCGTACCCGGCGACCTGTTCGAGGTCCGCACGCCGCTCGGCGCCGGGCTGCGCGAGCACGTACGGAGCGACACGCGGCGTGCGGTTCTGGCGGGCTGCAGCGGCGAGGATCTGGCCCATGTACTCCCGGCGCAGCACTGCAAGCCTGGCGGCCCGGGCCGGAGGCCTGAGAGGCGTCAACATCGCAGTCCTTGGAGGTCGTGGCCGCGTGCGGCGCGAGCTCGGGGAGGTGTAAGCCTGCGCCGCACGCGGAGATCAGGAGATCGAGCTGAGCATGGAACCGAGGAGCGTTTCGTGCGGCGCGGGGCCCGGGCGGAACTGGTCCAGGAGTTGGCGCAGCGCCGTGGGCGGGACGAGCCGGTCATTGCGGCAGGGGCGCAGCCAGTACGGGCCGGGCGGTTCCGTCGTCGTCATCGCCGGCAGAGCGATGTGGTGCGGCCGGCCGAGGCACAGGGCGTGGCGGTGCGCCGCCCACCGCTCGCTGGTGCCGGGCGGGACGAGCCAGATGAGCCACGACCGCTGGGGATCCTGGATGACCGGCCCGCACGCGTCGGGCTGGTCCGGGCTGGTCTGCTGGATGCCGTCCAGGACCTTGATAGCGGCGTAGGCCTGCGGGCCGCTGGCCGTGACCACGATGTCGAAGAAGTGGCCGCCGAGCGGGAGCTGCAGCACGCGCTGCTGCTGCAGGTCCATCAGGCTGCGCAAACGGGCGGTCAGGTCGGCCATGTCGGGAGCGATGTGCCGCGGGTCGACGGTCATGCTGGTCTGGATGAAGCCGACCGGGGGCGCGTCCGGCAGCCTCCGGTTCGGGTCGACGTCGCGGCGGTCCAGCTGCTCGGTGGCGCTCACGCCGCCTCCTTCCCGACGGCCGGCATGACGACCGTGACCGTCTTGCCCACCAGCCGCCCGTCATCGTCCTTCTGCACGTCCCACGACAGGCGGCCGCCGTACTGCTGCACCCACCACAGGCCTCGGCCATGCGGGTGGGAGCCGGAGGTGATGGCGTCGAAACCGGGGAAGGTGGGATCGGACCGCGATGCCCTGCTTCTTGGCCCACATGATGAAGTCGGCGACCACGAGGAAGTAGCCCGGGAAGCCCATCGAGATGATGGTGTCCATCTCGTAGTCGGCCTGGTTCTGCCGGTCCTCGGGGATCCCGCCCGGGTAGCGGCGCTCCATGCCGCGGCGGACCTCCTCCTTGAACCAGGTGACCTCGGTGTAGCCCTCGGGGATGTCGAACTTGGGCATGAGGTCGCGCTTCTCGAACATGCCGGTGGTGTCCACCATCTCGGCGACGAGGAGCGTGTTGGC
>NZ_JBEYXJ010000079.1:0-41588 GCF_040645015.1 Streptomyces sp. NPDC046881
GGCACCACGGTGCCCATCGGGCGCCCGCTGCCCGGGGTCACGATGCACGTCCTGGCCGCCCGGCGGCGTGACCGGACGCCCGGCCCGGGTTCAGGCGGGGCCGGACGTCCGGAGCTTCGATGCCCGGCTCAGGCCTTGGCGAGTTCCTTCTCGCCGTCCTGCTGCGCCTCGGGAACCCCGGCCGTCCCGGGCCGGTTCTCGTCCAGCAGCGTGGTCTCGTCGAAGGGCAGCTCACCGGCCAGCACCCGGCGCACCCGTACCTTGTCGATCTCCTTGGTCCACGTGCCCACGAGCACCGTCGCGACCGCGTTGCCCGCGAAGTTCGTCAGGGCCCGCGCCTCGCTCATGAAGCGGTCGATGCCGACGATCAGCCCGACCCCGTCGACCAGCGCCGGCTTGTGCGACTGCAGACCGCCGGCCAGGGTGGCGAGCCCGGCGCCGCTGACCCCGGCCGCGCCCTTGGACGCCAGCAGCAGGAACAGCAGCAACGGGATCTGCTCGCCGACCGACATCGGCGTGCCCAGCGCGTCCGCGATGTACAGCGACGCCATGGTCATGTAGATCATCGTGCCGTCGAGGTTGAAGGAGTACCCGGTCGGCACCGTGATGCCGACGACCGGCCGGCTGACGCCCAGGTGCTCCATCTTGGCGATGAGGCGGGGCAGCGCGGACTCCGACGAGGACGTCGACAGGATCAGCAGGAACTCGCGGCCGAGGTACTTGAACAGGGAGAAGACGTTCAGGCCCGCGACGATCCGCAGCAGCGCGCCGAGCACCACGAAGACGAACAGGAAGCAGGTGACGTAGAAGCCGAGCATCAGCACGGCGAGGCTCTTGAGCGCGTCGATGCCCGCGGAGCCGACCACGGCCGCGATCGCGCCGAACGCACCGATGGGCGCGGCCCACATCACCATGGACAGGATGCGGAAGACCAGCCGCTGGATGTGCTCGATGCCGCGCAGCACCGGCTGTCCGGCCGAGCCCATGGCCTGCAGCGCGAACCCGGCGAGCAGGGCCACGAGCAGGGTCTGCAGGACCTGGCCCTCGGTGAAGGCGGACACGAACGTGGTCGGGATGATCGACAGGACGAAGTCCACCGGCGGCAGCGCGTCGGGCGAGACCTGGCTGTGCCCGGTCGCCTTGATCGCGTTGGTGATGTGCAGCCCGTCACCGGGGTGCAGCACGTTGCCGACGACGAGCCCGATGGCGAGCGCGACGAGCGACATCACGAGGAAGTAGCCGAGGGCGATGCCGCCGACGGCGCCGACCTTCGCGGCCTTCCGTACGGATCCGATGCCGAGCACGATCGTGCAGAAGATGATCGGCGAGATCATCATCTTGATCAGGTTCACGAATCCGGTGCCCAGCGGCTTCAGCTCCACCGCGGCGTCGGGCCAGATCAGGCCCACGGCGATGCCGAGCGCGACCGCCACGATGACGGCGATGTACAGGTAATGGGTCCGGTCCCGCTTCACGCGGGCTGCGGCAGGTGCCGTATCGGGGGTGCTGGCGGCCACGACTGCCCTCCTTGACGTCTTCGTCGGCGTAACTACCGGCGTGCGGCTCACGTCCGGGCGTTATTGGGGAATGCCGTGACTATCTCCCGGCCTGTGAGGGCGGTCACCCTTCCGTTCATTTAGTTCACGCTTAACCGGAGAGGCACACTGCTGACATGCGTCTGCCCACCCTCCCCCGGCCCCGCAGCCTGGCCGGCCAGCTGTTCGCCATGCAGGCCGTGCTGATCGCGGTGGTCGTGGCCGGGTACGCGCTGTTCACCTACGTCAACGACCAGCGGCAGGCCGAGGACGCCGCCGCCCGGCAGGCCACGGCGGTGGCCCGGTCCATCGCCGACTCCCCCTCGGTCCGCGTGGCGATCCGCACCGCCGACCCCACGGCCCGGCTGGAGCCGTACGCCCTCCAGGTCATGCGGGACGCCGACGTCGACTTCGTCACGATCATGAACCCGTCCGGCATCCGCTGGACCCACCCCGACCGCAACCAGATCGGCGGACGCTTCCTCGGCAACATCGGCCCCGCCCAGCACGGTCACACCTTCACCGAGACCTACACCGGCACGCTCGGACCGTCCGTCCGCGCGGTGACCCCCGTCACCGACAACGGCCGGATCGTCGGTCTGGTCAGCGCCGGCATCAAGGTGGAGACGATCAGCGCCCGGGTCCAGGACCAGGTCGCGGCCCTGCTCGGGGTGGCCGGCGGAACGCTGCTGCTCGGCGCGGTCGGCACCTACGTGATCAACGCCCGGCTGCGCCGCCACACCCACGGCATGAACGCCACCGAGCTGAGCCGGATGCACGACTACCACCAGGCGGCGCTGCACGCCGTCCGGGAAGGGCTGCTGATGCTGGACGGCCAGTACCGGGTGGCGCTGATCAACGACGGCGGCCGGGAACTCCTGGGCGTGGGCCCCGAGGAGGAGGCGATCGGCCGCTCGGTGGCCGACCTCGGCCTGCCGGCCCCGCTGACCGGCGCCCTGCTGTCCTCCGAGCCCCGGGTGGACGAGGTACACCTGACGGAGTCCCGAGTGCTGGTCGTGAACACCTCCCCGGTCTCGGGGGGCGAGCATCGCGGCACGGTCGTGACACTCCGTGACGTGACCGAGCTCCAGTCCCTGATGGGCGAACTGGACTCCGAGCGCGGCTTCACCCAGGCCCTGCGCTCCCAGGCACACGAGGCGGCGAACCGGCTGCACACGGTCGTCTCCCTGATCGAGCTGGGCCGGGCCGAGGAGGCGGTGGAGTTCGCCACGGCCGAGCTGGAGCTGGCGCAGGCCCTGACCGACCAGGTGGTGGCCGCCGTGAGCGAGCCGGTCCTGGCCGCGCTGCTGCTGGGCAAGACCGCGCTGGCGAACGAGCGGGGTGTGGAGCTGGTGGTCTCGCCGGACAGCCGGCTGGACGACGGACTGCTCCCGGAGAGCGTGTCCGCCCGCGACCTGGTGACGATCCTCGGCAACCTGATCGACAACGCGGTGGACGCGGCGCAGGGCAGCGTGCGGGCACGGGTGACGGTGACGGCGTACGCTACGGCCGCCGAAGTGGTGCTCCGGGTGTCGGACACCGGACCGGGGGTCGACCCGGACCACGCCGACCTGGTATTCCAGCGGGGGTTCTCCACCAAGCCGGCCGGACCCGGCGGGCGGGGACTCGGGCTGGCCCTGGTCCGGCAGGCGGTGAACCGCCACGAGGGCACGCTGACGGTGACGGAGTCCGGCGAGGACGGCGAGGGCGGAGCGGTGTTCGAGGTGCGGTTGCCGTTGCGCACACCCCTGGGCGGCGGCAGATGACGAACGAGCAGCAGCCCATCCGCGTCCTCGTCGTCGAGGACGACCCGGTGGCCGCCGACGCGCACGTGCTGTACGTCGGCCGGGTGCCGGGGTTCGTCGCGGTCGGGAAGGCGCACACGGGGGCGGAGGCGCGGCGGATCCTGGACCGTACGGCGGTGGACCTGCTGCTGCTCGATCTCCATCTGCCGGACGTCCACGGCCTGCAGCTGGCCCGGTCCCTGCGGGCCGCCGGCTACCACGCCGACGTGATAGCGGTGACCTCGGCGCGGGACCTGGCGGTGGTGCGGGAGGGGGTCTCGCTGGGGGTCGTCCAGTACGTCCTGAAACCCTTCACTTTCGCGACGCTGAGGGACCGGCTGGCGCGCTATGCCGAGTTCCACGCGGCGGTGGGCGAGGCGAGCGGCCAGGACGAGGTGGACCGGGCGCTGGCGGTGCTGCGAGCACCGTCGCCTGCGGCGCTTCCGAAAGGGTTGAGCGGGCCGACGCTGGAGCGGGTGACGTCCGCTCTGCGGGAGGCGGAGGAAGGCCTCACGGCGGCGGGGGTGGCCGAAGCGGTGGGGATCTCGCGGATCACCGCCCGGCGGTATCTGGAACATCTGGTGGAGGCGGGGCGGGCTGGGCGAAGTCCGTTGTACGGGCAGGTGGGGAGGCCGGAGCTGGTGTATCGGTGGGGGGTTCAGGGGCGGTGAGGGAGGCGGCCTGGAGGGCTTGGGCGGCCTCTACGGGGGCGTTGGCCCGGGCGTAGGCCTCGGCGGCGCGCAGGTAGTGGGCGTGGGCTTCGGCCGGACGGCGGGTTTCGATGTGCGCGCCTGCCAGGTTCTGCAGAGTCTGGCCGACCCCGTACCAGTCCTCGAACTCTGTTTCGATCTCCAGTGCTTTGCCGTACGCCTCCACGGCCTCATCCGACCGCCCCACCCGTCTCAAGCCGTTTCCGAGGTTGTACCACCCCGTCGCCTCGCCCTGGCGGTTGCCCAGGGCATGGCTCAGGTCGCGCGCGCGGATGTGTGCCGCGATGGCCTCCTCCAGCCGGTCCGCGTCCTGGAGGCCGTTGCCGAGGTTGTTCCACGCCATCCCCTCCCCGTCGCGGTCACCGAGTTCCCAGTACAGATCGCGCGCGCGGATGTGTGCCGCGATGGCCTCCTCCAGCCGGTCCGCCTCTTGGAGGGCAATGCCCAGGTTGTTCGACGCCATCGCCTCACCCGCGCGGTCGCCGAGTTCCCGGCGCAGCTCGCGGCTGCGGAGGTGGGCGTCGACCGCCTCCGCCACGCGGCCCACCGCGCGGAAGGCGATGCCGAGGTTGTTCCACGCCAATGCCTCACCGCTGCGGTCACCCCTTCGGTGCGAGACCTCTCGGGCCACGACGGTGACGGCGATCTGGGCGTCGAAGTACCGGCGCCACTTCAGATACCCGCTCAAGCACAGAGCCAGCCACACAGCGATCTCGGCGTACGCCTCCTCGCGCGCCCACTGCACCGCGGCGACCAGCCCTTCGCGCTCCCGGTCCAGCCAGGCCAGTGCTTCGGCCCGGGTGGCGAAGCGGTCCGGCTCCGGCTCCCCCGGAAACCACCTCAACCGGTCATCGGCCGCGTCCGCCCACCGGTAGTAGTGCGCGAGCAGTCGCTTGCGCGCCGCATCTCGCGTCTCCGTGTCCTGCCCCAGCTCGATCACCCCGAACGCACGCACCAGGTCGTGCATCCGCCAGCACTCCCGGTTGTTGCCCCGCTCCACCAGATGCGCGCGTGCCAGAGCCCTGAGGTCCCGCGACGGAGCCTCCTCCACCCCGAGCAGCACGGCGGCCATCTCCTCGCTCACCTCCGGCCCCGGCGCGAGGGCGAGCAGGCTCAGCAAACGGGCCTGGCCGGCCGGGAGGCGTCGGTACGACAGGTCGAAGGCGGCACGCACGCTGCGGTTACCGTCGTCCAGGGCGGCGAGCCGGTTGTACGACGTGGCCAGTTCGTCGGCGAGTTCCGCCACCGGCTTGCCCGGGTCCTCCGCCAGCAACGCCACCGCGATCTGCAAGGCCAGCGGCAGATACCCGCACAGTCCCGCCAGCCGCGCCGCCGCCTCCGGGTCCCCCGCGACCCTGCCGTCATCCGGGTCCGCGATCCGCAGCGCCCGGTCGAGGAGTTCGTACGCCGCCTCGGGCGTCAGCTGGTCCAACGGCACCAGCCGAGCCCCCAGCTGCGCCAGCCGGTCCCGCGAAGTGACCAGCACCCGGTGTTTCGAGCCCCCCGGCAGCAACGGCCTCACCTGCTCCGGCGACGACGCGTTGTCGGCGACGATCAGCACCGCCTCCCGCTCGGCCAGCACCGACCGGTACAGCCCCGCCCGCTCGTCCGCCGTGGCCGGGATGTGCTCGGGATCCACACCGAGCGCCCGCAGCAGGGACTGCAGCGCCTGGTCCGCGGTGACCGGCACGTCGTCGTACCCGTGCAGGTCCACGAAGAGCACCCCGCCCGGGAACCACCCCGCCTCCCGCGCCGCGTACGCCGCCTGCACCGCCAGCGCCGTCTTCCCGATGCCGCCGAGCCCGGAAACGGCGGTGACGAGCACGGCCTGTTCGGCGTCGGCGGCCGAGGGATCCAGCGCGGCCCGCAGCCGCCCCAACTCCTCGTCGCGACCGGTGAACCCGGCGGCCGCCGGCGGCAGCGCGTCCAGTGCCGTAGGCGCCGGCGCCTGCTGCGTGTACTCCGCCTTCCCGATGACCGGCCCCCGGAAGTCCCCGCCCCGGAAGTCGACGACATCACTCACCCGCCGCCACCCCCGCCCCGAACGGCACGGCGTACTGCACCACGCACACCCCCAGCCCCACGACCGCGACCGCCTCCAGCACGGACACGATCAGCAGACCGGCCGAGACGTCACCGCCCGCCCAGTACACGACGAGCGCGCTCAACGGCACGACGCAGAAGGCCAGCAGGTCGACCACGCACTGCACGACCTTCCGGGAGAAGCGCCGGGCGTCCCCCCGGTGCGCGGTCTCCCAGCGGAACACCTCGCCGCCCTCGGCCCGGGCCAGCGCGGCGAGCCGGGGCCCCAACTCGGCCCGCACGTAGGCCCCGATCGCCGAGATCTTCTGGTCGTTGACCAGATACGTCCAGCCCAGCACGACGCACACCGGCGGCAGCGCGAGCAGCATCGCCGGCTGCTTGGCCTGGGCCGCCGCGGCGATGACGGCCGCCACCACCGTGAGGGTGACGTAGAGCAGGTTGTCCCGGAAGCCGATCCGGGTCTTCTGCTCGTCCTTCACGGTCTGGTACTCGGTGAGCAGCAACTGCCCCACGGTGACGTCTCGTTCCGGCACACATGCCCCTTCCCCCAGCAGTACCTTATGAGTGTGCCGGAGACTCAATCCACTGTTCTGGTCCTGACCGCACTGCCCCTGGAATACGCCGCTGTCCGGGCGTACATCCCGGAGCGGGAGGAAATCGTCCACACCAAGGGGACCCGCGTCGAGACGGGCCGGCTGCCGGACAGTGCCTGGCACCTGGCGATCAGCGAGCTGGGAGTGGGGGCCGAGCGCGCCGCCGCGCTCACGGCCCAGCTCATCGACTGGCTGCACCCCGAGGCCGTCCTGTTCGTGGGGGTCGCGGGGAGCCTGAAGGACGACATCGAGATCGGCGACGTCGTGGTGGGCACCCAGGTCTACGAGATCCACGGCGGCAAGCAGACCCCCGACGGCTTCAAGGTCCGCCCGAAGGCCCTGCCCGGCTCGCACGCGCTCGAACAGGCGGCGCGTTCCGTGGCCCGGGACCTGCCGGAGATACGGGTGCACTTCGCGCCGATCGCGACCGGCGACGTGGTCCTGGCCGACAACAGGTCCGACATCGCCCGGCACCTCGACGCCCACTACAACGACGCGGGCGCCATCGAGATGGAGGGCTCCGGAGCGGCCCTGGCGGCCCACCTGAGCGGACAGCTGGACGCACTCGTCGTGCGGGGCGTCAGCGACCGCGCGGACCGCAACAAGCGGCGGGCCGACGCCGGCGGCTCCCAGCAGCGGGCGGCCGCGCACGCGGCGACCGTGGCGGTCGAACTGCTGCGCAAGCACCAGCCCCGCGGCACCGGTCCCGGCGACTCCCAGGAGGGACCCCAAGCACGCTACGCGGGCGACCACATCGACTTCCGGGGCGGCACCTTCTACGGACCCGTCACCGGTAAGCAGGTCGGAGGCCGGTAAGGGCACGGCCCACGGCCCGGTCCCGCGCGCGACCGCCGCCCTGCCGGCCCGTCCGCTGGGTTTCACCGGCCGGTCGGCGGAGCTGGACCGCCTGCTCCCCCACCTCGCACCCGGCGACGACGACACGTCCGCGCTCCCGCTGCTCATCTTCGCCGTCACCGGCATGGGCGGCATCGGCAAGACCGCGCTCGCCCTGGAGGCGGCGCACCGGGCGCGCGCGGAGGGATGGTTCCCGGGCGGGACGCTCTTCGTGGACCTGCGTGGGTACGACGACGACCCGGTCACGGCCGACCAGGCGGTCCTGGCCCTGCTCGACGCGCTGGGCGTACGGGACCGGGACCTGCCGCCGACGACCGAGCGCCAGTACGACGCGTACCGCGCGCTCCTCGCCGAACGCCGGGACCGCATGCTCCTCATCCTGGACAACGCGTCGGACCCGTCCCAGTACGTGCCGCTGCTGCCCGGCACGGACCAGCATCGGGTGCTCATCACCTCCCGGGACCGTTGCGACGCACTCCCGGTACGCCTGATCGACCTTGAGACGCTCGCCCCCGATGACTCGGTCGCCCTGATCACCCGTGCCCTGCACGACACCGACGAACGCGACGACCGCCCGGCACGCGAGCCCGCCGCGCTGCGTGAGCTGGTGGATCTGTGCGGTCACCTGCCCTTGGCGTTGCAGATCGCGGCGGGCATGCTGCGCCGGCGCCGGTACCGGGACATCGCGTCCGTGGTGACCGAGATCCGGGACGCGGGGGACGCGGCTGCCGTTCTCGACAACGGCAGCCCTGGAGCGGACCTCTACGGACGCTCCCTCGTGCTGCGTCCTGTGCTGGAGACCTCCTACCGCCGCCTGCCGCCTGACCAGGCCCGCATGCTGCGGCTGCTCTGCCTGGCTCCAGGGGTGGAGACGGGGACGGAGGCGGTCGCGGCCCTCGCGGATCTGAACACGCCGTCCGCGCTGTCGCTGCTAGAGGACTTGGCGGCCACGCATCTCGTCGCACCGGTGCGGGGCGGCGACGGCACTGTTTCGGCGGTGCGGTGGCGATTGCACGACTTGGTGCGGGAGTTCGGGGCGAGTGTGGTGGCGGGGAATCCGGGGCTGCGGAAGGAGGGAGAGTCGGCGCGGAAGCGAGTGCTGGAGTTCTACCGGTGGTGGGCGGAAGCGGCCGACGACCGTTTGCGGTGGCTGCCGGGGAAGAAGGAGCCGGAGCGGTTCGAGCAGCGGGCACAGGCGTTGGCGTGGCTGGACGGTGAGCGGGCGGCTCTGGTGGCTGCGGTGGAGTGGGGGCGGCAGGAGAGGTTCGCGGACGCGGCGGTGGGGCTGGCCGTATCTCTAGGGGAATACCTGGCCTGGCGGCGGTATTCCGACGACTGGATCATCGTGGCGGAGGCGGCGCGGGAGGCCGCCCGCCTTGCCGGGGACCAGCTGGACGAGGCCATCGCGTGGGACCACCTCGGCCTGGCCTTGCGGATGACGAGCCGGGTGGAAGAGGCGATCTACGCCCACACCCGGGCCCGCGACCTGTACCTGGCCGCACAAGACCGCCAGGGTGCGGCCGGTGCGTGGAACAACCTCGGCCTCGCCCTGCGGATGGCGGGCCGGGGAGAAGAGGCGATCGACGCCCACACTCAGGCCCGCGACCTGTACCAGACCGCCGGGGACCGCCACCGTGGCGCCATCGTGTGGAACAACCTCGGCCTCGCCCTGCGGACAGCGGGCCGGGTGGAAGAGGCGATCGACGCCCACACCCGGGCCCGCGACCTGTACCAGGCCGCCGGGGACCGCCACGGCGCCGCCGGTGCGTGGAACAACCTCGGCACCGCTCTTCGGGAGGCAGGCCGCCTGGAAGAGGCGATTGCGGCTCACTGCAAGTCCCATGGGCCTCGTCTGGAGTTCGAGGACTGGTACGGCGCCGGGCAAGGCCTGAACAACCTGGCCCTCGCCTACAAGGCCGCCGACCGCCCCGCCGAAGCCCGCACCGCCTACCTCCAGGCCGCCGACGCCTTCACCCGTGCCAACGCCCCGGACCGAGCCGCCCAGTCCCGCGCCCGAGCCGACGAACTCCCGGATTGACCCGCACACGCATTGACCCCACCAGACCGCCCCTCATACCTTCACACCGCAGCAATCTCCGCGCCACCCCCACGTGTGCTCAGGAGGTCATGCCCGTGCGCCCCACCGCCGCCCTTCCTCTCCTCCTCACCGCCGCCCTCGCCGCCACCGCCCTCACCGCCTGCGGCAGCGGCTCCGGCAGCGACCCGGACACGATCAAGGTGTCGTACAAGCAGTCCACCGACAACTCCGTCAAGGTGATGGACACCTACCTCGCCGGGATCAAGAAGCAGTTCGAGCACGAACACCCCGGCAAAAAGGTCGAGTTCGTGCCGATCAAGGCCCCGGACGCCGAGTACTACACCAAGCTCCAGCAGATGCTGCGCTCACCGCGGACCGCTCCGGACCTGGTCTACGAGGACACCTTCCTCATCAACTCGGACATCACCAGCGGGTACTTGAAGCCGCTCGACCCGTACCTCGCCAAGTGGCCGGACTGGCGTCAGTTCATCGACACCGCGAAGGCGGCGGCCAAGGGGCAGGACGGGAAGACGTACGGCGTTCCGGACGGGACCGACACCCGCGGACTCTGGTTCGACAAGCGGGTGTTCGCCAAGGCCGGGCTGTCCGCCGACTGGCAGCCGAAGACCTGGGACGACGTCCTCACCGCCGCCCGGACCATCAAACGCAAGGTCCCCGGTGTCATCCCGCTCAACGTCTACACCGGCAAGCCGGCCGGTGAGCGGGCCACCATGCAGGGTTTCGAAATGCTTCTGTACGGCACGGGCGACGGCACACAGGATCCGCTCTACGACAGCGGCAGCAAGAAGTGGATCACGGGGTCGCAGGCCTTCAAGGACTCCCTCGGCTTCATCGAAACCGTCTACAAGGACAAGCTGGGCCCCGACGTCTCCGACGCCCTCGACCCGAACTTCAACACCACCGTCAACGGCGAACTGCTCCCCCAGGGCAAGCTCGGCATCGCCCTCGACGGCTCCTGGCTGCCGCAGGCCTGGTTGCCGGGCAGCGGGCACGAGTGGCCGGACTGGTCGAAGCAGCTGGGGCTCGCCGCCATGCCGACGCAACACGGGCAGGCGCCGGGCAGGGTGAGCATGTCCGGCGGCTGGACCTGGTCCATCCCGGCCAGGGCGGGCAACCCCGACCTCGCCTTCGCGTTCGTCCGGACGATGCAGACGAAGGACAACGCCCGGAAGTGGTACATCGCCAACTCCGGTATCGCCGTACGGAAGGACGTCGCCTCCGACCCCGCGTACGCGAAGGCCCAGCCCGGCCTCGCGTTCTTCACCGGCCTGGTGGCGAGCACGCACTACCGGCCCGCGTACCCGGCGTACCCGAAGGTGTCGACCGCCGTGCAGGAGGCCATGGAAGGGGTCACGACCGGCGACCAGTCCGTGGCGGAGGCGGCGCGCGGCTACGACGCCACGGTCGAGGACGTCACCGGCGGCCGAGTGGTCGAGAAGTGAGGCGCGGGAACCCGGCCGTCCGGGCCCTGCCCCTCGCCCCCGCGCTGGTCCTGCTGCTGCTCTTCCTCGCCGGGCCGATCGCCTACTGCGTCTGGATCGCCTTCACCGACCTCCAGCTGACCGGGCAGGCCCACTCCTCGTTCGTCGGCTTCGCCAACTTCCGCCGGGCGTTCCGGGACGACGCGTTCCTGAACGCGGTGTGGCTGACCCTGGTGTTCACGGTGCTGTCCTCGCTCGTCGGGCAGAACACGCTGGGGCTCGCGCTGGCCGCGTTGATGAAGCGTGCCTCGAAGCCCGTCCGGACCGTGACCGGTGCCGTCGTCGTCACCGCGTGGGTGCTGCCGGAGGTCGTCGCCGGGTTCCTGCTGTACGCGTTCTTCCGGCGCGAGGGCACCCTGAACGCCATCCTGGACTGGCTGCACCTGCCCCGGCAGAACTGGCTGTTCACGCTGCCCATCCTCGCCGTGTCCTTCGCCAACGTCTGGCGCGGGACGGCGTTCTCGATGCTCGTGTACTCCGCCGCGCTGGACGAGATCCCCGCCGAGATCACGGAGGCCGCCGAGGTGGACGGGGCCGGCGGGTGGCGGCGGCTGTGGCACATCACGCTGCCGATGATCCGGCGCTCCATCGGCACCAACCTCATGCTCAACACGCTCCAGACGCTGTCCGTCTTCGGGCTGATCTGGGTGATGACCCGGGGCGGCCCCGGCGACCGGAGCCAGACGCTGCCGCTGTTCATGTACGAGCAGGCCTTCCAGAACAGCATGATCGGGTACGGCACCGCGGTGGCCCTGCTCCTGCTGGTCGTCGGCTCCCTGTTCTCCGTCGTCTACCTGCGGCTGCTGCGGACGGAGGTCTGATGGCCGGGAAGCGCTCCGCCCGGCGGGCCGCCGCCGACCTCGCGCTGCTGGCCGTGGCCGCCGCCTTCGTGCTGCCGCTCGCCTGGGTGCTGCTGTCCGCCGTGGATCCGCACGCCGGTCTGCGGGTCCGGGTCCCGGACGGGGTCACCCTGGACAACTTCCGGGCGGTCCTGACCCCGGACATCACCTACACGCCGTTGCTCAACAGCCTGGTGCTGTGCGGGGGCGCCACGGCGCTGACCGTCGGCTGCGCCGCCCTCGCCGCCTATCCGCTGTCCCGGTTCCGGTCCCGGCTGAACCGGCCGTTCCTGCTGACGATCCTGTTCGCGACGAGCCTGCCGATCACGGCGGTCATGGTGCCGGTGTACGCCCTGTTCGTCCGGGTGAACCTGATCGACACCCTCCAGGGCACGGTCTTCTTCTTCGCCGCCTCCCAGCTGCCGTTCGCGATCTGGCTGATGAAGAACTTCATGGACGGCGTGCCGCGGGAACTGGAGGAGGCGGCCTGGACCGACGGGGCGTCGGCGGCACAGTCCCTGCTGCGGATCGTGCTGCCGCTGATGGGGCCGGGGCTCGCCGTGGTGACCGTGTTCTCGTTCGTGATGATGTGGGGGAACTTCTTCGTCCCGTTCATGCTGCTGCTCACCCCGGACCGGATGCCGGCCTCGGTGAGCATCAACGACTTCTTCGGCAACCGGGGCATGGTCGCCTACGGTCAGCTCGCCGCGTTCTCCGTCCTCTACTCGACGCCGGTGATCCTTCTGTACGTCCTGGTGGCGCGGCGGCTGGGCGGCGGATTCGCGCTGGGCGGCGCGGTCAAGGGGTGAGGGAAAGGGTGGTCCGTCCGTTACATACCGAACAGCCGGAACTGTGCTTTCGTACAATCCGTGGTCCTGGCTGAACGGACCGTAGCCATCCGGGGTGCGGCCCCCTAGCTTGTGCCGGGTGCGTGAACCCTCAGCTCCTCTCTTCAACGCTCCGGCCGCCCGCAGACTGCGCGCCGCGCTCGGCATGGGCCCCGAGCACGTCGCGTACGGCATGCGGGTCTCGTACGGACTGCCCTACGTCACACCGGACCTCGTGGTCGCCTGGGAACGCGGTACGGCCGCGCCGAGCCACCCCGAGCTCACCGCGCTGGCGGGCGTGCTGTGGTGCTCCCCGGGGGAACTGTTCGGCCGGCCGCGGACCCTGCGCGAGCACCGCATCGCCCGTGCCGTCGCCCCCGAGGACGTCGCCCGTGCCGTCGGCGTGGACGTGCGGTCGTACCTGCGCATGGAGGAGAGCGGGCAGTGGCGCGGCAACGAGCGCCAGTCGGCGGTGCTCGCCCAGGTCCTCGACCTGGCCCTGCCCGACTTCGTGGCCGTCACCGGCCGCGAGGCGAAGCTTGCCGAGCTGCTGCGCAGCGCGGTGACCACACGCTGGCAGGCCTACGTACGGCCGGTGCGCAGGCTGGCGCCCCTGGAGCCGGACGTCCTCGAAGGGGCGCTGCAGGAACTGCACGAGGACTACCAGGGGCACATGGCCGCCACCCTCAGCTGGGGCGGCGGCAGCAGGAGTGCCAGCGAGTCCGGGCGGGAGTTCCTCGACCGGCTCGTGGAGCACTTCTGGGCAGCGGTGGAGAAGCGGACCTGACGGATACGGCCTAGAAGACCGACTCGGCCTCGTCCATCCGGTCCTTGGGCACGGTCTTCAGCTCGGTGACCGCCTCCGCGAGCGGCACCATGACGATGTCGGTGCCACGCAGGGCGGTCATCCGGCCGAACTCGCCGCGGTGGGCGGCCTCGACGGCGTGCCAGCCGAAGCGGGTGGCGAGGACGCGGTCGTACGCGGTCGGGACGCCGCCGCGCTGGACGTGGCCGAGGATGACCGGCTTGGCCTCCTTGCCGAGGCGCCGTTCCAGCTCGTAGGCGAGGGCGGTGCCGATGCCCTGGAAGCGCTCGTGGCCGTACTGGTCGATCTCGCCCTTGCCGTAGTCCATGGAGCCCTCGGCGGGGTGGGCGCCCTCGGCGACGCAGATGACGGCGAACTTCTTGCCGCGGGCGAACCGCTCCTCGACCATCTTGACCAGGTCGGCGGGGTCGAACGGCCGCTCGGGCAGGCAGATGCCGTGGGCGCCGGCGGCCATGCCGGACTCCAGGGCGATCCAGCCGGCGTGCCGGCCCATGACCTCCACGACCATCACGCGCTGGTGGGACTCGGCGGTGGTCTTGAGGCGGTCCATGGCCTCGGTGGCCACGCCGACGGCGGTGTCGAAGCCGAAGGTGCGGTCGGTGGAGGAGATGTCGTTGTCGATGGTCTTCGGGACGCCGACGACCGGGAGGCCGGCGTCGGAGAGCATGCGGGCCGCGGTCAGCGTGCCCTCGCCGCCGATCGGGATCAGCGCGTCGATGCCGAACTCCTCGACCATGTCCGCGGCGCCCTCGCAGGCCTCGCGCAGCCGGTCGCGCTCCAGCCGGGAGGAGCCGAGGATGGTGCCGCCGCGGGCCAGGATGCCGCTGACCGCGTCCAGGTCGAGGGTGCGGTAGTGGCGGTCCAGCAGACCCCGGTAGCCGTCCTCGAATCCGATGACCTCGTCGCCGTACTGCGCCACCGCCCGGTGCACGACCGACCGGATCACGGCGTTCAGGCCGGGGCAGTCGCCGCCTGCGGTGAGAACTCCGATGCGCATCGTGCTGTGTCTCCTGCTCGCTGTCGGTGCCGGTGAGCCGATGTCGATTCTTTCACGTCCGCCGAGCAGGTGAAGTCCTGACGGGCGCCTTATCCGTCGGCGGGGGTATTGTCAAGAGGGTTCTGCTCACCTTGGTGGGCGATTTTTATGCCAAAGAGGCGACACGAGCGACAAGAGGAACGGAGTGGACACGTGACGCGCAGCGTGTACGTGACCGGGATCGACCGCGGTGACGGCCGCCAGGTCGTGGAGCTGGGAGTCATGGAACTCCTGACCCGGCAGGTCGACCGGGTGGGGGTCTTCCGTCCGCTCGTCCACGACGGCCCCGATCGGCTGTTCGAGTTGCTGCGGGCGCGCTACCGCCTCTCGCAGGACCCGGCGACCGTCTACGGCATGGACTACGACCGGGCGTCCGCGCTCCAGGCCGAGCAGGGCACCGACGAGCTGGTCTCCGCCCTCGTCGACCGCTTCCACCTGGTGGCCCGGGACTACGACGTCGTCCTGGTCCTCGGCACCGACTACGCCGGCACCCAGCTGCCGGACGAGCTGTCCCTGAACGCCCGGCTCGCCAACGAGTTCGGCGCCTCCGTGATCCCGGTGGTCGGCGGCCGCAAGCAGTCCGCCGCGTCCGTGCTGGCCGAGACCCGCAACGCCTACCGCGCCTACGACGGCCTCGGCTGCGACGTGCTGGCCATGGTCGCCAACCGGGTGGCCCGCGAGGACCGCGACGAGATCGCCGAGCGGCTCGCCGACCGGCTGCCGGTGCCGACGTACGTCCTGCCCGACGAACCCGCGCTGTCCGCGCCGACGGTGGCCCAGATCGCCCAGGCCCTCGGCGCCAAGGTGCTGCTCGGCGACGACTCCGGGCTCGCCCGCGACGCGCTGGACTTCGTCTTCGGCGGCGCGATGCTGCCGAACTTCCTCGGCGCCCTGACCCCGGGCTGCCTGGTCGTCACCCCGGGCGACCGCGCCGACCTGGTCGTCGGCTCGCTCGCCGCGCACAGCGCCGGCACCCCGCCGATAGCCGGCGTGCTGCTCACCCTGAACGAGGTGCCGAGCGAGGAGATCCTCACCCTGGCCGCCCGCCTCGCCCCGGGCACCCCCGTGCTCTCGGTGTCCGGCAACAGCTTCCCCACCGCCGAGCAGCTCTTCTCCATGGAGGGGAAGATGACCGCGGCCACCCCGCGCAAGGCGGAGACCGCGCTCGGCCTGTTCGAGCGGTACACCGACACCGCCGGCCTGGCCCGCCGGGTCTCCGCGCCGAGCAGCGACCGGGTCACCCCGATGATGTTCGAGCACAAGCTCCTGGAGCAGGCCCGCTCCGACAAGCGCCGGGTCGTCCTGCCGGAGGGCACCGAGGAGCGGGTGCTGCACGCGGCCGAGGTGCTGCTGCGCCGGGGCGTGTGCGACCTGACCCTGCTCGGCCCGGCCGACCAGATCCGCAAGAAGGCCGCCGACCTCGGCATCGACCTCGGCGACAGCGAGCTGATCGACCCGGCCACCTCCGAGCTGCGGGACGCCTTCGCCGAGCAGTACGCGGCCCTGCGCGCCCACAAGGGCGTCACCGTCGAGCTGGCCTACGACGTCGTCTCCGACGTCAACTACTTCGGCACCCTGATGGTCCAGGAGGGCATGGCCGACGGCATGGTGTCCGGCTCGGTGCACTCCACGGCGGCCACCATCCGCCCGGCCTTCGAGATCATCAAGACCAGGCCGGACTCCTCGATCGTCTCGTCGGTGTTCTTCATGTGCCTGGCCGACAAGGTGCTGGTCTACGGCGACTGCGCGGTCAACCCGGACCCGAACGCCGAGCAGCTCGCGGACATCGCCATCCAGTCGGCGGGCACGGCCGCGCAGTTCGGCGTGGAGCCGCGGATCGCGATGCTGTCGTACTCCACCGGCACGTCCGGGTCGGGCGCCGACGTCGACAAGGTGCGCGAGGCCACCGAGCTGGTCCGCGCGCGCCGGCCGGACCTGAAGATCGAGGGGCCGATCCAGTACGACGCCGCCGTCGAGCCGTCCATCGCCGCGACGAAGCTGCCGGACTCCGATGTCGCCGGGCAGGCCAGCGTGCTGATCTTCCCCGACCTGAACACCGGCAACAACACCTACAAGGCCGTGCAGCGCTCGGCCGGCGCGATCGCCGTCGGCCCCGTCCTGCAGGGCCTGCGCAAGCCGGTCAACGACCTGTCCCGGGGCGCGCTCGTCCAGGACATCGTCTCCACCGTCGCCATCACGGCGATCCAGGCCCAGAACTCCGCCCAGTCCCCGAACGAGAAGGCGTCCCAGCAGTGACCTCCCCCACTCGTGTCCTCGTCCTCAACTCCGGCTCCTCGTCGGTGAAGTACCAGCTGCTGGACATGCGGGACAGCAGCCGGCTCGCGGTGGGCCTGGTCGAGCGCATCGGCGAGCAGACCTCCCGGATCGAGCACACCTGCCTCACCAGCGGCGACACCCGGGAGCACACCGGCCCCATCGCCGACCACGACGCCGCCCTGAAGGCGGTCGCCGATGAGCTGGGCCGCGACGGCCTCGGCCTGGACTCCCCCGAACTGGCCGCGATCGGTCACCGGGTGGTGCACGGCGGGATGTTCTTCACCGAGCCCACCGTCATCGACGACGAGGTGCTCACCGAGATCGAGCGGCTGATCCCGGTCGCCCCGCTGCACAACCCGGCCAATCTCACCGGCATCCGCACCGCGCAGGGGCTGCGCCCCGACCTGCCCCAGGTCGCCGTGTTCGACACCGCCTTCCACACGACGATGCCAGAGTCCGCGGCGCGCTATGCGCTCGACCCGAAGATCGCCGACCGCTACCGGATCCGCCGCTACGGCTTCCACGGCACCTCGCACGCCTACGTCTCCCGGGAGACCGCCCGGCTGCTGGGCAAGGACCCGTCCGAGGTCAACGTGATCGTGCTGCACCTGGGCAACGGCGCCTCCGCCTCCGCGGTGCAGAAGGGCCGCTGCGTGGACACCTCGATGGGGCTGACCCCCTTGGAGGGGCTCGTGATGGGTACGCGGTCCGGTGATCTGGATCCGGCCGTCATCTTCCATTTGGCGCGTGTTGGGGATATGTCCATGGACGAGATCGACACTCTTCTGAACAAGAGGAGCGGTCTGTTCGGTCTGTGCGGGGACAACGACATGCGGGAGATCCGCCGCCGGATCGACGAGGGCGACGAAGAGGCCGCACTCGCCTTCGACATTTACATTCACCGGCTCAAGAAGTACATCGGCGCCTATTACGCGGTGCTCGGCACCGTGGACGCGGTGGCCTTCACCGCCGGGGTCGGCGAGAACGCCGCCCCCGTGCGGGAGGCGGCGATCGCGGGCCTGGAGGGCATGGGCCTGGCGGTCGACGCGGAGCGGAACGCCGTACGCGGCGGCGGGCCCCGGCTGATTTCGCCGGACTCCGCCCGGGTGGCGGTCGCCGTGGTGCCGACCGACGAGGAACTGGAGATCGCGACGCAGACCTACGCACTGGTGGGAAAGAACAACTGAATAGCACCTGAGCGGTGTGGCACTCATTTGTATCTTCCGCCAGACGGAATATTCCGTAGCGAAACAAACCGATAGGATCGCCCCATGCGCCGTTCGAAAATCGTCTGTACTCTCGGCCCCGCGGTCGACTCCCACGAGATGCTCGTCGCCATGATCGAGGCGGGCATGAACGTGGCCCGGTTCAACTTCAGCCACGGCACCCACGCCGAGCACCAGGCGCGGTACGACCGCGTCCGGGCCGCCTCCAAGGAGACCGGCCGTCCCATCGGCGTCCTCGCCGACCTGCAGGGCCCGAAGATCCGCCTGGAGACCTTCGCCGAGGGTCCGGTCGAGCTGGAGCGCGGTGACGAGTTCGTCATCACGACCGAGGACGTGCCGGGTGACAAGCACATCTGCGGTACGACGTACAAGGGGCTGCCGGGCGACGTCTCGCGCGGCGACCAAATCCTGATCAACGACGGCAACGTCGAGCTGAAGGTCCTGGACGTCGAGGGCCCGCGGGTGAAGACGATCGTCATCGAGGGCGGTGTCGTCTCCGACCACAAGGGCATCAACCTGCCCGGCGCGGCCGTCAACGTGCCCGCGCTGAGCGAGAAGGACGTCGAGGACCTGCGCTTCGCCCTCCGCATGGGCTGCGACATGGTCGCGCTGTCCTTCGTCCGGGACGCCAAGGACGTCCAGGACGTGCACCGCGTCATGGACGAGGAGGGCCGCCGCGTCCCCGTCATCGCCAAGGTGGAGAAGCCGCAGGCGGTGGAGAACATGGAGGACGTCGTCGCGGCGTTCGACGCCGTGATGGTCGCCCGGGGTGACCTCGCCGTCGAGTACCCGCTCGAAAAGGTCCCCATGGTGCAGAAGCGCCTGATCGAGCTGTGCCGGCGCAACGCCAAGCCGGTGATCGTCGCGACCCAGATGATGGAGTCGATGATCACCAACTCCCGCCCGACCCGCGCCGAGGCCTCCGACGTCGCCAACGCGATCCTGGACGGTGCCGACGCGGTCATGCTCTCCGCCGAGTCCAGCGTGGGCGCCTACCCGGTCGAGACGGTCAAGACCATGTCGAAGATCGTCACCGCGGCCGAGCAGGAGCTGATCTCCAAGGGCCTGCAGCCGCTGGTGCCGGGCAAGAAGCCGCGCACCCAGGGCGGTTCGGTGGCGCGCGCGGCCTGCGAGATCGCCGACTTCCTCGGCGGCCGGGGCCTGATCGCGTTCACCCAGTCCGGTGACACCGCGCGCCGCCTGTCCCGCTACCGGGCGACCCAGCCGATCATCGCCTTCACCACGGACGAGGGCACCCGCAACCAGCTGACCCTCAGCTGGGGCGTGGAGTCGCACATCGTGCCGTTCGTGAACACCACCGACGAGATGGTCGACCTGGTGGACCAGGAGATCGCCAGGCTGGGCCGCTTCGACGCGGGCGACACCCTCATCATCACCGCCGGCTCGCCCCCCGGGGTCCCCGGCACCACCAACATGCTCCGCGTCCACCACCTGGGCAGCCAGAGCGGCTGACCCGCCTCGCACGGGGTCTGAACGGCACCGAGGGCGCCCCCTGTCCCAGGGGGCGCCCTCGGTGTTGTTGCGGCTCCCGAACCGGCTTGTGCGACCGCTCAGTCGGTCGTGTACACGTGCATGCCGGGCACGTGCAGGTTGCCGCCGAACTGGGCCGCCTGCACCACCTTGACGTTGGTGAAGTAGATCAGCGGGATGTTCAGCGGGGGCGGGCTGTCGGGGCTGAACGTCACCGGTATCAGCCCGAACAGGTTGCCCGAGATGCTCTGGGTGTACATCACCGTGTCGCCGCCGGTGATGGTGGACGTCGAGCCCTTGGCCGCCTGGACGTGGTAGGTCTTGTCCGCCTGCTTGTCCTGCACCGTCTGGTGCAGGTCGCCGATGTCGGTGCCGCCGGAGATGACGTACTTCAGCACCTTCTTGGTGGTGCCGTTGGCCGTCTTCACCTTGACGATGCCCTGGTAGTCGGCGCCCTTGAGGAGCAGGGAGCTGGCGTTCAGGTACCAGGGGTCGTCCGCGACCGGCACCTTGTTGTCGACGCCGCCCTCGTCGTCCGTGGCGACCGGGCAGTCGTCCGCGGAGGCCGACTCGCTGGCGGACGGGCTCGGCGTGGCCGACGCGGTCGCGTCCCCGGCCGTCTTGGCGGTGTCCTCACCGGCCTTGGTGACGGTGCCGGTGGTGTCCTTCACCGTGTCCCCGACCGTGTCGGTGGCCTTCTTCGCCGTGTCCTTCACGGTGTCCGAGGCCCCGGAGTCCTTCCCGCCCGGCGAGGTGCCCTTCGACGAGGTGTCCGTCGAGGAGGTGTCCGTCGAGGAGGTGTCCGCGGCCGACGACTGCGACGCGGACGGCGCCGGGGTCGCGGTCTGCGACGCCGTGCCGGAGTCCTTGCCGCCGGTGAGGATGTCACCGACCGTGTCGCCGATGGTGTCCAGGACGTTCCCGCCGCCGCCCTCGGTCACCGGGGGCGCCGGCGCGGCCGTGTCACTGCCGGAGGCCGAACCCGAGCCGGAGGAGCCGGAGTCCGAGCCGGAGGAACCGGAGTCCGAGCCGGACGAACCGGAGTCCGACCCGCCGGAACCGGACCCGGACCCGGAGGTCGCGGTCGGCTCGGGCTTCGCCGTGTCACCGTCGGAGCCCGACTGCGGGGTGGAGGTCTTGCCCGACTCCTGCGTCTTGCCGCTGCCGGCGGTCTCCGACGGCGACGGCGTGGCCGTCGTGCTCTCCGACGCGGACGGCGACGGCGAGGCCGAGGGGTTCTTGTCGCCGTCCAGCGCCTTGACGCAGTCCTTGTACTCGTCGGCCGTCAGGCTCTTCGCCGACGTCGACGGGGACGGGCTGCCGTTGTTGTCGGCGAGGGCGAGCGTGGAGGTGAAGCCCATGCCCATGAGCACCGCCGTGGGCATCGCCACGGAGGCTATGGCCTTGCCGGCCGGCATGTGGAACCTGGTGAACAGGGGCTTCCTGGGGGCCGCGTGGCGGGGCCCGGTTCTCGCGCGGGACCCGTCCACGTCGGTCCCGCGGGTCACCTCGTCAGCCGGCACTGTGCCTCCCGTTCGCCCCGTTGGCCGGGTTCGTTCCTGACAGGTCGTTCGGCTTGTCCAGTCCGTACACGCGCTGCTCCGGCAGGGGCGCGTCGACGGGGGAACCACCGGCGTCCGGTGCGGCGGCCGGCGGCTGCGGCTGCGGCTGCGCGGGCGCGCCCGGCGACCAGGCCACGGCCATCGCCCCGCCGGTCAGCGCGCTCAGGAACCCGACGATGAAGCCGCCGATGTTGGACAGCGGAATGGACACCAGCGCCAGCAGGATCGCCGCGACGCCCCCGAAGACCCGGATGTGCTGCTGGAACCAGAGGATGATCCCGAGGACGAAGAGCAGCCCACCGATGATCAGGGAACTGGAGCCGCCGGGGGTCCCCATCGTCATCGTGAGGTGACCGAGCTGCAGGTGTGCGTACGGGAAGTACAGGATGAGAAAGCCGCCGAGCATGACGAACAGACCGGCCCAGAACGGACGCGTGCCCCGCCAGGCGCGGAACTGCAGCCTCCGGCGGGTGAACTGGCCGGGCTCGGCGGCAGGGGTCTCGGCGCTCATGGAAAACAGCTCCCTGGTGCGGCGTTGCTGTGGTGGTGATGTGTGCCGCGTGTGAGAACGCGGCCGGAGAGTGGACGGGCGGGGGCGCCACCGGCTCCCCCGCCCGTCAGCGAGTGCCTAGTAGCACTCCTTGACACCCGTCGACAGCGACATCTTCAGGCCGCTGAGCTTGAAGGTGCCGGCGGTGGTCGCCCACGCCGTCTGCTTCACGTTCTTCAGCGTGGCCTTGTCGGCCTGCTGCGCGAACCCGAAGGGGTTGGCCTGCTCGCCGCCGCCCTTCATGCCCGGACCCTTGGAGGCGTCCTTGGCGGCCACGCCGATGTCGATGTTGTCGAACGTCGCGTCGGCGCTGAGGTCGGCAACGTCGATGTAGATGTTGTCGGCCTGGACCTTCTCGGCGCCGTCGCCGCCGGCCCGCAGGATCAGGCTGACGTTGCCGAAGATCGGCACGTCGGGCGTGACCACGGACTGGCACAGGTTGGTGATCTCGGCGTGCTTGAACGCCGAGACGGCCACCGGGTGAGCCGTCTTCTTGCCGTCCATCGTGTAACCGCTGTCGATGGCGCCGTACTGCGAGAAGCCGGTACCGACCAGCTGGTCCGCCGACACCTTGAACGACTGGCCGGACACGCTGAACGAGGCGGCGAGAGCGCCCTGCGCGAGGGCGACACCTATACACGCCGTGGCGGCCACGCTGGGCACCATGACCACAGCGAACCGCTTCCATCTGGTCCCGCCACGCACCTGGGACTCCATATTTCCTCCTTCTCGGACGTACATCTCCTGGCCCGGACTCGCCCCAATCGGCGGCTCAGCCAGGCAGGGATGGGAGAAGTGCTACGTCCTCGGAAAGGAGAGCGCCCGCGCTCGGCGGCGCGAACCGCGCCCGAATCACCGGCGATCACCCCCGAGCGACAACCACTGGTCGCGCCTGACACACATCACGCACAACCTTGCTGGACAGGCTTCACCGGCCGGCGAAGACCCCCCTGCCCTAGAGCCGGCGCCACTGCCGTCGGCTCTGCTCGGTGGGGACCCAGAGTCTCCCGTGACCCGACCGGGTGCCGGGGTACGGGAATGGACCGAGCGTCGCCGATCGTGGTGCATTCTCGGCCTGGACACAAGGGGGTTCGTTACTGGCTAGTAACGGCCGGATAACCGGAGGACGACCGGCCGGTCTCGAAGAGCCACTCTCGGTGGCGTCTCGGGGCAGAGCAAAGCCGTTGATCCCTGGACGAATCCAGACAGATCAACGGCCTCGGTTTACTCGCAGTAACAGCGACCGCGATTACCAAGATTTGGCAAAGTGCGGTCCTCGTGACGCCTCGTCGGCAGACCTTTCACCCCGGCACCACATGCCGGGGCGTTTAGCGACTGGTCAGAACAGGGCGCGTGCCAGGGCACGCCGGGCGCCCACCACACGCGGGTCCTCCTGGCCCACGACCTCGAACAGCTCCAGCAGCCGGCGCCGTACCGCGTCCCGGTCGTCGCCCGCCGTGCGCTGCACGGTCTCGATCAGCCGCCCGAAGGCGTCCTCGACGTGACCGCCCACCAGGTCCAGGTCGGCGGCGGCGATCTGCGCCTGGACGTCCTTCGGCTTCTCGGCGGCCTCCTGGCGCACCTTCTGCGGGTCCGCACCCTGCACCCGCTGGAGCAACTCGGCCTGCGCCAGGCCCAGCTTGGCCTCCGGGTGGCCCGGGTCCTGGGCCAGCACGTTCTTGTACGCCTGGACCGCCCCGCCCAGGTCGCCCGCGTCCAGCGCCTGCGCGGCGGCGTTCAGGGCGGCTTCGTACGGCCCCTCGGGCGCCGCGGCCGCGACGGCACCGCCCGGCTCGGCCTCCGGGTCGACGGTCAGGCCGGTCAGGCCGAAGCGCTGCTCGGCGACCTGCACCAGCTGGTCCAGGGTCTGCCGGATCTGCTGCTCGCCGGCCGCCCCCTGGAAGAGCGGCAGCGCCTGTCCGGCCACCACCGCGAAGACGGCCGGGATGCCCTGGATCCCGAACTGCTGCATCAGCATCTGGTTGGCGTCGACGTCGATCCTGGCGAGCAGGAAGCGCCCGTTGTACTCGACGGCCAGCCGCTCGAGGACCGGGCTCAGCTGCTTGCAGGGCTCGCACCACTCGGCCCAGAAGTCGATAACGACGGGGACTTCGGCGGAGCGCTGCAGGACGTCCCGCTCGAACCCTGCCTCATCGACGTCGATGACGAGATCGGCCGGGGAGACGGCTCCCGTCCCGCCCTGCCGGGCGGCTTCGGCGCGCGCCTGCTCGGCCTTGGCCTTGGCCTCTTGGGCCGCCTTCACCGCGGCGAGGTCGACGACACCGCTCATGGACATGTTCCGTGGCTGCATGCGTCTATCCTCCCCCGATCCCGCGCCTGAGTGAAAAAGCGATGTGCGGCGCCGGGTCCCCACCCCACGCCTCGGTCGTCGCCCGTGTACGTCCCTCACGAGCTTTCGCTACGACCCGTAGCGTAATGCCATGAGGGCACCCCGCGACACCACACCCCGGTGATCTCCCTCACGACCGCACAGATCCCGCCGGTTATGGTCGTGGCATGCAGAGCCGCACCCCCGCCAGCCGTACCGGACGCCCGCGCAGCGCCGCCGCGGACACCGCGATCCTGGCCGCGACCCGGGAGGCTCTGGTCGAACTCGGCTGGTCCAAGCTCACCCTGGGAGACGTCGCCACGCGGGCCGGGGTTGCCAAGACCACGCTCTACCGCCGCTGGGCCGGCAAGAACGAACTGGTCGTGGACGCCGTCGCGGAACTCTTCGACGAGCTGGAACTGCCCGACCGCGGCAGCCTCGCCGCCGACATCGAGGGCGTCGTGCTCCAGTTCGCCGCGATCCTGGCCCGGCCGGAGGCCAAGAGTGGCCTGATGGCGGTGGTCGCCGAGGCCACCCGTGACGACGCCCTGCGCGAACGCATCCGCGCCTCCATCGTGGACCGCCAGATGCGCCTGGTCCTGGAGGGCCGCGCCCGGGCCCAGCGGCGGGGCGAACTCCCGCCGGAACCGGACCCGGGCGAGTCCGCCCGCACGGTGGACCTCATCTTCGACGTGGTCGCGGGCGCGGTGGTCCACCGCACCCTGGTGAGCGGCAAGCCGGCGGACGAGAACTGGGTGCACACCTTCACCCGGCTGCTCCTGCTGGGCCTGGCGGCCCAGCAGGCAGAGGGCGACTAGAAGCCGGGGGGCTCGGTGTACACGCCCCACTCGTCCCGCAGCACCCCGCAGATCTCGCCCAGCGTCGCCTCGGCCCGCACGGCCTCCAGCATCGGCTCGATCATGTTGGCCCCGGACCGCGCCGCGGCCAGCATCCCGTCCAGCGCCCCCCGCACCGCCGCCTCGTCCCGCGCCGCCTTGCGCTCGGCGAGCACCCGCACCTGCTCCCGCTCCACCTCGTGGCTGACCCGCAGGATCTCCAGGTCCCCGGTGACGGAGCCGGTGTGGACGTTGACGCCGACGACCCTCTTCTCACCCTTCTCCAGCGCCTGCTGGTACCGGAACGCGGACTCCGCGATCTCCCCGGTGAACCACCCGTCCTCGATCCCGCGCAGGATCCCGGACGTGATGGGCCCGATCGGGTGACGCCCGTCCGGGTGAGCCCGCAGCCCCCGCTCCTTGATCTGGTCGAAGATCTTCTCCGCGTCCGCCTCGATCCGGTCCGTCAGCTGCTCGATGTACCACGAACCGCCCAGCGGGTCGGCCACGTTGGCGACCCCGGTCTCCTCCATCAGCACCTGCTGGGTCCGCAGCGCGATCTCCGCGGCCTGTTCGCTGGGCAGCGCGAGGGTCTCGTCCAGGGCGTTGGTGTGCAGCGAGTTGGTCCCGCCGAGCACGGCGGCCAGCGCCTCCACGGCCGTACGCACCACGTTGTTGTACGGCTGCTGGGCGGTCAGCGAGACACCCGCGGTCTGCGTGTGGAACCGCAGCCACTGCGCCTTGTCGCTCTTCGCCCCGTACACGTCCCGCATCCACCGGGCCCAGATACGCCGGGCCGCGCGGAACTTGGCGATCTCCTCGAAGAAGTCGACGTGCGCGTCGAAGAAGAAGGAGAGCCCGGGGGCGAAGACGTCGACGTCGAGACCGCGGCTGAGCCCCAGCTCGACGTACCCGAACCCGTCCGCCAGCGTGTACGCCAGCTCCTGCGCGGCCGTGGCCCCCGCCTCCCGGATGTGGTACCCGGACACGGACAGCGGCTTGTACGCGGGGATGCCCGCCGCGCAGTGCTCCATCAGGTCGCCGATCAGCCGCAGATGGGGCTCCGGCTGGAAGAGCCACTCCTTCTGGGCGATGTACTCCTTGAAGATGTCGGTCTGGAGGGTGCCGTTGAGCACCCCCGGGTCCACACCCTGCCGTTCGGCGGCGACCAGGTACATGCAGAAGACGGGCACGGCCGGACCGCTGATGGTCATGGACGTCGTCACGTCCCCCAGCGGGATGTCCTTGAACAGCACCTCCATGTCGGCGGCCGAGTCGATGGCGACCCCGCAGTGCCCGACCTCGCCGAGCGAGCGCGGGTCGTCGGAGTCGCGGCCCATGAGCGTCGGCATGTCGAAGGCGACCGACAGGCCCCCGCCGCCGGCGGCGAGGATCATCTTGTACCGCTCGTTGGTCTGCTCGGCGTTGCCGAAGCCGGCGAACTGGCGGATCGTCCAGGTCCGTCCGCGGTAGCCGGTCGGATGGAGCCCGCGCGTGAAGGGGTACTCCCCGGGCCAGCCGATCCGCTCGAATCCCTCGTACGTGTCGCCCGGTCGGGGCCCGTACACCGGCTCCACGGGATCGCCGGAGAGCGTGGTGAAGTCCGCGTCGCGCTTGCGCGCGGCGTCGTAGCGGGCCTGCCAGCGTCGGCGGCCCTCCTCGATGGCGTGAGCGTCCATACCCTCGAATTTACTAGGACGTCCTAGTAAATGTCGATGGCAGACCGCCGCACGGCATCCGTACGGCGGTATCCGCTAGACCTTGGCGACGGCCGGGGCCCCGTCGGCGACCCGGCCTTCCAGCTCGCGGCTGATCTTCCGCTCCACGAAGAAGGCGGCGGTGGGGATGGTGCCCGCGAGCAGCACCCAGAGCTGGCGCCCGACCGGCATCTTCGCCTTGGAGCCCAGGTCGAAGGCGAAGACCAGGTAGAGGACGTACAGCCAGCCGTGCGCGATGGCGACGACCCGGGTGAAGTCGGCGGCACCGTCGACGTCGAGCCCGTACTTCGCGATCATGCTCAGGCAGAGCAGCACCAGCAGCACGCCGGTGGTGTAGGCCATGACGCGGTAGCGGGTCAGCACGCTTTTTTTCATGGAGTCGAGCGTAACCACCCGTTCCGGGAGATCTTGCCCCGGGTCACTCCTCGTCGAAGTCGTGTGCCGCGATCCGCAGCGGCCGGAGCATCGCGAAGATCTCCCGGCACTCCTCCGCGTCGTACACCCCGAGCCCGAAGTCCATGGCCATCAGGTCGCGGGTGGCCGCGTCGACCACCTCGCGGCCCTTGTCGGTGATGACGGCGAGGGTGCCGCGGCCGTCGTTGGGGTTGGGCCGCTTGGCGACCAGCCCCGACCTGACCAGCCGGTCCACGGTGTTCGTCACGGATGTGGGATGCACCATCAGCCGCTCGCCGATCTTGGACATCGGCAGCTCACCGGCCTTAGAGAAGGTGAGCAGCACCAGTGCCTCGTAGCGGGCGAACGTCAGCCCGTACGGCTTGACCACCGCGTCCACCTCGGCGAGCAGGATCTGCTGGGCCCGCATGATCGAGGTGATCGCGGCCATGGACGGCACGTTTCCCCAGCGCTGCTTCCAGAGCTCGTCGGCGCGCGCGATGGGGTCGAACGGAAGACTGAGAGGCTTCGGCACGTCTTCAGACCCTACCGGCCGGTCATATGCCGGTCAGCTCTGTCTCGGGTTTCGGTCGCCGGCCGTTCCCGCACGGGCGGCCACCCCGGTCGGCGCCATGCCGCCCACGCGCCGTGGCTGCGGCGGATCCGGGCGGCGGCGGCCGGGCTGGACCTCGCCCCGCTGTGGCTGCTGATGCCCCGGCGGGACACTCGCCGGACCGGCTGGGGCCGCCGCCGATCGGGCCGGCCGCCACCTTCGAGGAGGAGATCGCGGCCGTCCGGGCGTCCGACCCCGAGGCGGCCCGCGAGGACACCGCCCGCTCGCCGGCCTGCACGCCGGGTGCGCCGGAGTCCGCGCGCGGCCGGGCCTGGCCGGCGGACCCGGCGCGGAGGGTGCGCGAGCCGGCGGACCTGCTGGAGGAGGCCTGGCGGGTGCTGGTCGAGCCGGACCGGCCCCGGCTGCGCGCCCCGCTGGACGCGGACGTGGCCTGCCACTCGCGGCGGCCGGCCGAGGTGGGCCTCGGCAGGCTGCTGCCGGAGCCGGACCCCCGGCTGTCCTGGAACGGCCGCACGCCGGCCCTCGCGCTGCACACCGAGTACGCGCGCGACCTCGGCGGCCAGGGCCTGGTGCCGATGCCGAGCGCCTTCTCCCGGCCCGACGTGGTCACGGGGTTCGAGCCCCCGTGGCAGCCCACCATCGTCCACCCGGCCCGCGCGCTCGCCGGCCTGTGGACCGACCCCGGCACCCGGACCCCCGAGACCCTGGTACGCCTGCCGGGCCGCAACCGCGCCACGGTCCTGACCGCCCTGGCCGAACCGGCGACCACCAGCACCCTCGCCCACCGCCTCGGCCCGGCCCCGTCCTCGGTGTCGGCCCACCTGACGACCCTGCGCGACGCGGGCCTGCCGACCACCCGCCGCTGCGGCCACCAGGTGCTGTACGAACGGACGCCCCCGGGGATGGCACTGGCGTCAGGAGCGTGAACCGGGGCCGCCGGGCCCGGGGCCCCGCCGCCGCAGGTGGTGCCGCACGGCCCGCTGGGCCACCGGCCCGAGAGACTCCACCGCGCCGATCAGCGCCCCCAGTTGTTCGAGGGCGTCCAACGCCGCACCCGCGCCGGCCTCGTCCACGCCCTCGTACAGCTCGATGCCCACGAACGCCGCCGCCACGGCCCGGGCCAGCCCCACCGGGTCGGCGAACTCCCCGAGCGGCGTCGCCGCCAGCACCCGCCGCAGCACCTGCTCGATCTCGGTGATCCACAGCTGGAGACCGGCGGCCGTGGCCGGCCCGACGGCCGGGTGGGCCGGGGCCCCGGCCAGCAGCTGGCCGAGCAGCGCCACGTGGCCCCCGGCCCGTTCGTGCTCGTGGATCTCCCGCCCGACGGCGAGGAGTTCGGACAGCGAGCCCACCGTGGCGAGCCGCTCCCGGTACCGGCCCACGGCCTTCTCTGCGCCGTACCGGCAGGCCGCGGCGAGCAGTTCGTCCACCGATCCGAAGTGGTAGAAGACGAGCGCCTGGTTGACGCCGGCCGCCGCCGCCACCGTCCGGGCCGACGTCTTGGCGATGCCCTGTTCGGTGAGCGTCCGCAGGGCGCCCTCCAGCAGCTTCGTCTTGGTCTCCTGCGACTTCGCCGTCTCGGGGCTCATGCGCGCGCCTCCTCCCGCACCGGCCGCAGCCCGGGCCGCACGCCCCGCGCGCGGACGTCGCCGTACGAGGCGGTGAAAGAGCCCTCGTAGCCGAAAAGCGGTCCGAACCAGCGGTTCACCACGCGCACGCGGATGCGGAAGCGGCCGGCCCGGTCGTCGTACGACTCCCGCACCTCGGCGGTGGCGCCGACGAGTTCGGGGACCCGGACGTCCACCGGCCCCTCCCGGAACCGGTGTTCGCCGGAGCGGATCAGCAGGGAGCCGTCGGGCTCGGCGCGGAAGTGCAGTTCGCTGGCGAGGTGCTGGTGGGTGCCGAGGTAGTCGAGGACGCGGTCGCCCCGGGGGTCGAGCACCATCTGCGCGTCGAAGCGGCGGGCACGGCCGGGGAGGTCGAAGGTGCGCACGAAGCTCACCGTCTCACGGCCGAAGGTGTCGGTGTACGGCACGTTCTCGATCACGAAGGGGATGTTCCGGCCGGCCCGCGGGACGAGGATGTTCCGGGTGGCGCCGAGGGCGAGGAACGGCCGGACGAACGCCGGTCCGTGCCAGATCCGGTCCATCAGGCCCCGGCCGGTGCACGCCTCGCCGCCGGCCAGGCCGACCGAGAAGCGGCGCCGCAGGGCCGGGTGGAGGCGGTGGAAGTCCGGGCCCATCGCGGTCTCGAAGATCGACGTCATCCGTACTTCTCCAGGGTCTTCAGCAGCCGGGGCGCGCGGGTCCGGGTGGCGGGGGCGCGCAGGCAGCGGCGGGCGGCCGGGGTCGCGGCGAGGGGTGCCTTGAACAGGGCAAGGAAGACGCAGAGCACGAGCAGCAGCGGGCACAGGTAGGCCATCGAGTCCGCGAGGGCGGCGGGGCCCGGGAGCGAGCCCCGCTCCAGCACGGTCACGCACAGGGCGAGCAGGAGCGCGCGGGCGGTCAGTTCGGCGAGCCAGTTGGCCAGGGCCCGCTCGGGGGTGATGCCCCGCTCCAGCCAGAGCCGCAGCCGGTCGAACGACCAGGCGGTCGCCCAGCCCATGAGCGGGCGGAACAGCAGGCGGTCGGCCAGGGCGCCGAAGGCTCCCCAGCGGGGGCGGTAGTCGTAGCCGGTGAGGAAGCGGACGCCGTGCGCGTCGGGGACGTAGCGCCAGTAGCCGCTGCCCTCGGCGATCAGGGAGAGGGGGTGCGGGGAGGCGAAGCGCAGGGCGGAGGTGCGGGTGCCGTCGGGGCGCTCCTTCTCGCCCGCGGAGACGCCGGTGCCGGAGACCGTGAGGAACGGCAGTACCCGGGTGGCGTAACGGAAGCGCTGCGGTTCGCCCTCCGCGCGCGGGAGGTGGTGGATCTCGGTGAAGCGCAGGTCCCAGCGCTGGTGCCGGGCCGGGTCCTGGGTGCGGGCCCACAGGTCGTCGAGGTCGGCGCGGATGTGCGTCTCTATGTAGAGACCCATGTGTTCCCCCACGTGAGCACGGTGCTTGAGCGACTGCTCAAATCCTCTGGCGGTGAACCTACACCGTCTTTGAGCGATCGCTCAAACAGCGGGGGCGAGAAAACCCCGGCCCTGGGGACCGGGGTTCCGGCCGGCGGGGCGCGCCGGCTACTGCGCGAGGTGCCGCTCCACGGTCTCCACCTTGGAGGTGAGTCCGTCCGTCACCCCGGGGCGGATGTCCGCCTTGAGGACGAGCGACACGCGCGGGGCGCGCGCCTCCACGGCGGCGACGGCCCGCCTGACGACGTCCATGACCTCGTCCCACTCGCCCTCGATCGAGGTGAACATGGCGTCGGTGCGGTTCGGCAGGCCCGACTCGCGGACCACGCGCACGGCGTCGGCGACGTACTCCCCCACGTCCTCGCCGACGCCGAGGGGCGTCACGGAGAAGGCGACGATCATGCGTTCACGACTCCTTCCTGGCGGGCGCGGGCGGCGATGACGGCGTCCTCGGCCTCGCGGCGCAGCTTGCGCTCGGCGAAGAAGCCGCCGGTCGGCAGCACCGAGAGGACGAAGTAGAGGGCCGCCGTCCCCAGCGGCCACCTGGTGCGGTTCCAGGCGTCCGCCCAGAAGATCACGTACAGGACGAACAGGACGCCGTGGATCGCACCCATCACGGGGACCGCGTTGAAGTCCGTGGTCCGCTTCAGCACCGAGCAGAGGAGCAGGATCAGGAAGGACACGGCCTCCGGGGCCGAGACCAGGCGGAGACGGCGGAGGGAGGTGGCGGTCTTGATGTCCACGGGTCACCTTCGGTGGGAGTAATCGTTTGTGAACGCACGCACAAGCGTTCCCCCATTGTGGCAAACCGCGCCCCTAGGGGTCCGCTCAGGGTGGGTCTCCACCCATGGCCCCTGTTCCGTCCACCTGCCGGGCCGCTACTTTCGCAGCGTGGCGATGTTCCGACTCCAGGGCAGCAAGGTGCTCGCCGTCGACATGACCGGGGACGCCGTCAAGGCGAAGAACGGCTCGATGGTCGCGTACGACGGGCAGATGGCCTTCAAGAAGCTGAGCGGTGGCGGCGAGGGGCTGCGCGGGATGGTGACCCGGCGGCTCACCGGCGAGCAGATGACGGTGATGGAGGTGAGAGGACACGGAACCTGCTGGTTCGCGGACCGGGCGGCCGAGATCAACCTGGTCACCCTCCAGGGCGACAAGCTCTGCGTCGAGGCGGGCAACCTGCTGGCGACGGACGCGGGGCTGCGGACGGGCACGACCTTCACGGGGCTGCGCGGGGCCTCGCAGGGCAACGGCCTGTTCACGACGACCGTGGAGGGCCACGGCCAGGCGGCGATCGTCTCGGACGGGCCGGCGGTCGTGCTGCGGGTCAGCCCGCAGTATCCGCTGATCGTCGATCCGGGCGCCTACGTGGCCCATCAGGGCAACGTCCGGCAGTCCTTCCAGTCCGGTGTGACGTTCCGCACGCTCCTCGGTGAGGGCGGCGGCGAGGCGTTCCAGATCCGGTTCGAGGGCGACGGGCTGGTGTACGTGCAGCCGAGCGAGCGGAACACGATCGCGGGGGACCTGTGAGATGACCTTCCGAGAGATCAACTCCAAGATGGTCGAGGCGACCGTGGTGCCGGGGCAGCGGCTGTTCAGCCAGCGCGGGGCGATGCTCGCCTACAAGGGGGACGTGTCCTTCACGCCCAACGTCCAGGGCGGCCAGGGCGGCCTGATGTCCATGATCGGGCGCCGGGTGGCCGGCGAGGCGACCCCGCTGATGACCGTGGAGGGCAGCGGCACGGTCTTCTTCGGGCACGGCGGCCACCACGTCCATGTGATCGCCCTCTCCGGCGACACGCTCTACGTCGAGGCCGACCGGCTGCTCGCCTTCGAGGGCACGCTGCGCCAGGGCACGATGTTCATGGGCTCGCAGGGCGGGGTCATGGGCATGGTCCGGGGCCAGGTCACCGGGCAGGGCCTGTTCACGACGACCCTCCAGGGCCACGGCTCGGTGGCCGTGATGGCGCACGGCGGCGTCTTCGAGATCCCGGTCACCCCGCAGCGCCCGGTGCACGTCGACCCCCAGGCCTACGTCGCCCACCACGGCGAGGTCCGCAACAAGCTGTCCACCGCCCTGGGCTGGCGCGACATGGTGGGCCGCGGCTCCGGCGAGGCCTTCCAGCTGGAGCTGAGCGGCAACGGCACGGTCTACGTCCAGGCGTCGGAGGAGAAGCTGTGACCACCTACGGAACGCCGGGCGCCGGACCGGTCGTGTACGACCCGGTGACCCTTCCGGCCGACGACAACGTGAACAAGTACACCTTCTGCGTCGAGCTCAAGAGCGGGCAGTGGTTCCTCCAGAAGGGGAAGATGATCGCCTACTACGGGGCGATCGAGTTCAACGGCATCGGGCACGGGCGACTCGACCGACTTGTCCGCACGTCGTTCCATTCGCCACTGCACGCGAGCGACTGGGTCGTGGCGCAGGGCTCCGGCAAGATGCTGCTGGCCGACCGGGCCTTCGACGTCAACTCCTACGACCTGGACGACGGGAACTTGACCATTCGCGCGGGCAATCTGCTCGGTTTTCAGCCAAGTCTCGCGCTCAAGCAATCGATCGTGCCGGGTTTTCTGACCCTTATCGGAACCGGGAAGTTTGTGGCCGCATCTAACGGGCCGGTGGTGTTCATGGAACCTCCGATCCGGGTCGACCCCCAGGCGCTCGTCGGGTGGGCCGACTGTCCGTCCCCGTGCCATCACTACGACCACGGGTACATGGCGGGTGTACTGGGCGGACTACGCGCAGTGACGGGCCTCGGCGGGGTTTCCGGGGAGGAGCACCAGTTCGAGTTCGTGGGCGCCGGGACGGTCCTGCTGCAGTCGACGGAGACCCTGATGGCCGAGCCGGCCACGGGGGCCGTTCCCCCCGAACCGGGGGTCCCCGGAGGTGGCGGAACGGCACCGGGCGGACACGGTCCGCAATCGTCGGGCGTACCGCGCCTTCCCGGACAGCTGGGGGACCTCCAGCGTCGCTTCGGGCTGTGAGCGGTAGTCTGCGGAGTGTGACATCGAACGCGTGCGCACTGTCACACCACCCGAAGTAGTTCGTCATTCAACTTCTTAGGTAGACTTCATTCATGGAGACCGAGACGGCCACGCGCTGGCTGACCGATGCGGAGCAGTGCGCCTGGCGCACCCACCTGGAGGTCAACAGGCTGTTGACGTACCAGCTCGAAAAAGATCTGCAGCCGTTCGGCCTGACAATGAACGACTACGAGATCCTGGTGAACCTGTCCGAGTCGGACGACGTGCGGATGCGGATGAGCGACCTCGCCTCCGCGACCCTGCAGTCCAAGAGCCGGCTCTCGCACCAGATCACGCGCATGGAGAACGCGAACCTGGTGCGCCGTGAGAACTGCGAGTCGGACCGGCGGGGCCTGTACGCCGTGCTGACGGAGCACGGCATGGAGACGATGAAGAAGGTCGCGCCGCACCACGTGGCATCGGTGCGGCGGCATTTCATCGACCTGTTGTCGCCGGATGCGCTGATGGAACTGGACAAGGCGCTCAAGCCGATCGCCGAGCACCTGAGGGGGCACCGGGGGCGCCCCTGAGCCTCGCCGGGCTCACACAGGCGGGCGACTCGCTCGCGGTTCCCCGGGGACGCGGGGAACCGCGCGGCCGCCCACCCGCGGCCGCGTGACCGCCGCGCCCGCCGCGGCCAGGGCCGCCGCGCCCGCCAGGGCGAAGCACACGGACAACGGGAGTCGGCCGATCAGCAGCCCCGCCGCCAGCGCCCCGGCGGAACTTCCCGCGTTCACCCCGGTGTTCACCCACGCCCCGGCCTGGGTCCGGGAGCCCTCCGCCGCCGTCTCGTCGGCCAGCAGGTACGCCGTCGTCAGCGCCGGGGCGATGAACGCGCCGGCCAGGGCCATCACGGCGGTGAGGGTCCACAGGTCGGAGACCAGCCCCGCCAGGGCGAGGACCACCCCGAGGGCCGCCGCGAACCGGCACAGCCGGACCCGGGCGGCCGTACGCCACCGCACCGCCCCGTTGGCCAGGCCGCCCAGCGCGCTGCCCGCCGAGAGCGCGCCCAGCACCCAGGGGACGAGGGCGGGGTCGTGGGAACGTTCCGTGACGAAGGCCATGACCAGCAGTTCCGCGGAGCTGAGGGCCAGTCCGACGCCCAGCGCGACCGCCACCGGGGGCAGCAGGCCCCGGACCGCGGCGGGCCGCTCCCGGCGGCGCGCCGGGCGCGGGCCGGGCAGCACCGGGGAACCGACGAAGACACAGGTGCCCGCCACGTTCAGGGCCGCGCTCAGCAGGATTCCGGCGGCCGGCGGGGCGAAGCCCATGAGCGCGCCGACCAGCGCCGGACCGGAGACGTACAGCAGTTCCTCGGCGACGCCGTCGAGGCTGTAGGCGCGCTGCAACAGGTCCCGGTCCGCGACCAGTTCCGACCACAGGGCGCGCATGGTCGGGCCCAGCGGCGGCGCGCAGGCCCCGGCCAGGGCGGCGGACACGGCGACGAGCGCGGCCGGGGCCCCCGGACGCCAGGTGAGGGCCGCCAGGACGCTCAGCAGGGCGCCGTAGAGCGCCGACATGGGCAGCAGGGCCCGGCGCGGGCCGTGCCGGTCGATCAGCGAGGCCCGCAACGGCATCAGGAAGACCGTCGTGGCGCCGAACAGGGACAGCACGGTCCCGGACACCGCCCAGGACCCGGTGGCCCGGGAGACGGACAGCAGGACCGCGAGGGCGACCGTGCCGTAGGACAGGCGGGCCGTGAGGGCGGCGGTGAAGGTGCGGCGCGCATGCGGAACGCGCAGGACGGCGGCGTACGAGGGCCGCGAAAGGTGCGTGGACACGCGGAAGTTCCCCTGGCTAGGGCGGAAGAGGGACACCGAAGGACGCGGTGGCCGTCGCTCGGCCCCGCGATCCCGGGTGCGCTCTACGCCAGGAGGAGGAACATGCCCGTCACGCTAGCAGCGCGCTCACCGGTACGGCGAGCCCTCAGCCCTGCGTCAGGCCCTCGACCAGTTCGTCCGCCGCGCGGTAGGGGTCCAGCTCGCCGGCGGTGATCCGTTCGGCGAGGGCGCTCAGGCGGCGGTCGCCGTGCAGGTCGCCGATGCGTTCGCGCAGCGCGGTGACGGCGATGGTCTCCACCTCGCGGGCCGCGCGGGCCCTGCGGCGCTCGGCGAGGACGCCCCGCTCCTCCATCCAGGCCCGGTGCTTCTCCAGGGCCTCCACGACCTCGTCGACGCCCTGCGCGCGGGCCGCGACCGTCTTGACGATCGGCGGGCGCCAGTCGCCGGGGCCGCGGGACTCGCCCAGGCCCAGCATGTGGTTCAGCTCGCGGGCGGTCGCGTCGGCGCCGTCCCGGTCGGCCTTGTTGACGACGTAGACGTCGCCGATCTCCAGGATCCCGGCCTTCGCCGCCTGGATGCCGTCGCCCATGCCGGGGGCCAGCAGCACCACGGAGGTGTCCGCCTGGGAGGCGATCTCGACCTCCGACTGGCCGACACCGACCGTCTCGACCAGGATCACGTCGCAGCCCGCCGCGTCCAGCACCCGGATGGCCTGCGGGGCCGCCCAGGCGAGGCCCCCGAGGTGGCCGCGGGTGGCCATCGAGCGGATGTAGACACCGGGGTCGGAGGCGTGGTCCGACATCCGGACCCGGTCGCCGAGCAGGGCGCCGCCGGAGAACGGCGACGAGGGGTCGACGGCCAGGACGCCGACCCGCCTGCCCTGCTTGCGGTACGCGGTGACCAGCGCGGAGGTGGAGGTCGACTTGCCGACGCCGGGCGAGCCGGTCAGGCCCACCACATAGGCGTTGCCGGTCAGCGGCGCCAGGGCCGCCATGACCTCCCTGAGCTGCGGTGACGCCCCCTCCACCAAGGAGATCAGCCGGGCCACGGCCCGCGGCCGGCCTTCCCTGGCCTGGGCCACCAGAGAGGAGACGTCCTGCATCACAGCTCCGTTCACTTCACCGACGTACCGCTGCACGAGACCTACGGGGCCTCAGGCCTTCGGGACCCGCACGATCAGCGCGTCACCCTGGCCACCGCCACCGCACAGGGCCGCCGCGCCGACACCGCCGCCGCGCCGCTTCAGCTCCAGCGCCAAGTGGAGCACGAGCCGGGCGCCGGACATGCCGATCGGGTGCCCCAGCGCGATCGCGCCGCCGTTGACGTTCACCTTTTCCGTGGACACGCCGAGGTCCTTCATTGACTGCACGGCGACCGCGGCGAAGGCCTCGTTGATCTCGATGAGGTCCAGGTCGGAGACGTCCAGGCCCTCCTTCTTCAGGGCGTGCTGGATGGCGTTGGACGGCTGGGACTGCAGGGAGTTGTCCGGGCCGGCCACGTTGCCGTGGGCGCCGATCTCCGCCAGCCACTCCAGGCCCAGCTCCTCGGCCTTGGCCTTGCTCATCACGACCACGGCCGCCGCACCGTCCGAGATCTGCGAGGCGGAGCCGGCCGTGATCGTGCCGTCCTTGGCGAAGGCCGGGCGCAGCTTGCCCAGGGACTCCGCGGTGGTGTCGCCGCGGATGCCCTCGTCCTTGCTGAACAGCACCGGGTCGCCCTTGCGCTGCGGGATCTCCACCGGGGTGATCTCGGCCTCGAACAGGCCGTTCTTCTGGGCGGCGGCGGCCCGCTGGTGGGACAGGGCGGCGATCTCGTCCTGCTCGGCGCGGCCGATGCCGAGACGGGTGTTGTGCTTCTCGGTGGACTCGCCCATCGGGATGTTCTCCCACGGGTCGGTCAGGCCGTCGTAGGCCATCGCGTCGAGCATCTGCACCGCGCCGTACTTGAAGCCGTCGCGGGACTTGGGCAGCAGGTGCGGCGCGTTGGTCATGGACTCCTGGCCGCCCGCCACGACGATGTCGAACTCGCCGGCGCGGATCAGCTGGTCGGCCAGGGCGATCGCGTCGAGGCCGGACAGACACACCTTGTTGACGGTGAGCGCCGGGACGTTCATCGGGATGCCGGCCTTGACCGCGGCCTGGCGGGCCGGGATCTGGCCCGCGCCGGCCTGGAGCACCTGGCCCATGATGACGTACTGCACCTGGTCGCCGCCGATCCCCGCACGGTCGAGGGCGGCCTTGATCGCGAAGCCGCCCAGGTCGGCTCCGGAGAAGGACTTCAGCGAGCCCAGCAGACGCCCCATGGGCGTCCGGGCGCCCGCGACGATCACCGAGCTGGTCGTTCCAGAAGACATGAGGTGCGATCCCCTTCCAGCTGCACACAGCCGAGGAGTGAACGAGGGTTTACTTCGAATGTACTGAGCGGTTGGACATGGCGTCACCGGCCTGTCGGTGTGATCGCGCGCACGTTGCGTAACCACCCCGGGAGCGCTGCACTGAATCCATGCTGACGCGAATCGACCACATCGGGATCGCCTGCCACGACCTCGACGCGACCGTCGAGTTCTACCGGGCCACGTACGGCTTCGAGGTGTTCCACACCGAGGTCAACGAGGAACAGGGCGTGCGCGAGGCCATGCTCAAGATCAACGAGACCTCGGACGGCGGCGCCTCCTACCTCCAGCTGCTGGAACCGACCCGCGAGGACTCCGCGGTCGGCAAGTGGCTGGCCAAGAACGGGGAGGGCGTCCACCACATCGCCTTCGGCACGGCGGACGTCGACACGGACTCCGAGGAGATCCGCGGCAAGGGCATCCGGGTGCTCTACGAGGAGCCACGGATCGGCTCCATGGGGTCGCGCATCACCTTCCTGCACCCCAAGGACTGCCATGGCGTTCTGACAGAACTGGTCACTTCGGCCCCTGTTGAGTCACCTGAGCACTGACCCCCGTACATAGGGGCCGGTAGGGTTGGGGGCGGTCGTCCCTTCCACCGGGACGACCGCATGCCGGGGTCCGGGTTTCGGGGGGCGAGCGTCGGGGCAGCAGCCCGTGCTCCGCCGTCTGTCTGACACCATTCCCCGGGGGCCCCGTTCGGCGGTTGGACGGAGCTCGTTGCAGAAGCTGACCAGGGGACGGATGGGACCGCGCAGTGCGGGGCTACGAGAGCCAGGAGCGAGAGCCGGCGGCTGACGTCGACCACCTCTCTCGGTTCGAGGCCGAGATGAAACGGCTGAGGACCGAGCGGGAGAAGGCGATCCAGCACGCCGAGGACCTCGGCTACCAGGTCGAGGTGCTGCGCGCCAAGCTGCACGAGGCGCGGCGCACCCTCATGACCCGGCCCGCCTACGACGCGGGTGACATCGGCTACCAGGCCGAGCAGTTGCTCCGCAACGCCCAGATGCAGGCCGAGCAGCTGCGCCAGGACGCCGAGCGGGAGCTGAGCCAGGCCCGCGCGCAGACCCAGCGGATCCTGCAGGAGCACGCCGAGCAGGCCGCCCGGCTCCAGGCCGAACTGCACCAGGAGGCGGTCACCCGGCGCCAGCAGCTGGACCAGGAGCTGGCCGAGCGCAGGGCCACCGTCGAGTCGCACGTCAACGAGAACGTGGCCTGGGCCGAGCAGCTGCGGGCCCGCACCGAGCAGCAGGCCCGCCGGCTGCTGGAGGAGTCCCGCGCGGAGGCCGAACAGGCGATGGCCGCCGCCCGTACGGAGGCCGAGCGGCTGACCCGGGAGGCCCGGGAGCGGCTGCAGAGCGAGGCCGAGGCGGCGCGTACGGAGGCCGAGCAGATCCTGCGCCGGGCCCGCACGGACGCGGAGCGGCTGCTGAACGCCGCCTCCACGCAGGCGCAGGAGGCCACCGAGCACGCCGAGCAGCTGCGGACGGCCACGGTCACCGAGTCGGACACGGCCCGCCGGCAGGCCGCCGAGCTGAGCCGGGCCGCCGAGGAGCGGATGGCCGCGGCCGAGGAGGCACTGCGCAAGGCGCAGGCCGAGGCCGAGAAGGTGGTCACCGAGGCGAAGGAGGCCGCCGCCAAGGCCCTCGCCAGCGCCGAGGCCGCCAACGAGACCCGCACCCGGACGGCCAAGGAGCAGGTCGCCCGGCTGGTGGAGGAGGCCACCAAGGAGGCCGAGAGCACCAAGTCGGAGGCCGAGCAGCTGGTCGCGGACGCCCGCGCCGAGGCCGAGAAGATCGTCGCCGAGGCCGCCGAGAAGGCCCGCTCGATCACCGCCGAGGAGACGGCCACCCAGCTGTCGAAGGCGGCGAGGACCGCCGAGGAGGTCCTGAACAAGGCGTCCGAGGACGCCCGGAAGACCACCCGGGCCGCCGCCGAGGAGGCCGAGCGGATCCGTTCGGAGGCCGAGACCGAGGCGGACCGGCTGCGCGCCGAGGCGCACGACATCGCCGAGCAGCTCAAGGGCGCGGCGAAGGACGACACCAAGGAGTACCGCGCCAAGACGGTCGAGCTGCAGGAGGAGGCCCGCCGGCTGCGCGGCGAGGCCGAGCAGCTGCGTGCCGACGCGGTCGCCGAGGGCGAGTCGATCCGTGCCGAGGCCCGCCGGGAGGCGGTGGCGCAGATCGAGGAGGCGGCCAAGTCCGCCGAGGAGCTGCTGGCCAAGGCCAAGGCGGACGCCGACGAGCTGCGCCGCAGCGCGACCGCCGACAGCGAGAAGGTCCGCACCGAGGCCATCGAGCGGGCCACCGCGCTGCGCCGGCAGGCCGAGGAGGCCCTGGAGCGCACCCGCAAGGAGGCCGAGCGGCTGCGCGCGGAGGCCGCCGAGCAGGCCGAGAAGGTCCAGGCGGACGCCGAGAAGGCCGCGCGGGAGCTGCGCGAGGAGACCGAGAAGGCCGTCGAGGCCCGCCGTGCGGAGGCCGCCGAGGAGCTGACCCGGCTCCAGACGGAGACGCAGGACCGGCTCGCCTCGGCCGAGCAGGCGCTGATCGACGCCCGGGAGGAGGCGTCCCGGATCCGCCGGGAGGCCGGCGAGGAGACCGAGCGGCTGCGCACCGAGGCCGCCGAGCGGATCCGTACGCTCCAGCAGCAGGCCGAGGCCGAGGCCGAGCGGCTGCGCACCGAGGCGGCGTCCGACGCGTCCGCCTCCCGCGCCGAGGGCGAGGCCATCGCCGTACGGCTGCGGACCGAGGCCGCCACCGAGGCCGAACGGCTCAAGACGGAGGCCCAGGACACCGCCGACCGGGTGCGTGCCGAGGCGCAGGCCGCCGCCGAGCGGCTGGGCGCCGAGGCGTCCGAGACGCTGGCCGCCGCGCAGGAGGAGGCCGCCCGGCGCCGCCGCGAGGCCGAGGAGCTCCTCGGCGCCGCCCGCGAGGAGGCCGACCAGGAACGGCAGCGGGCCCGCGAGCAGAGCGAGGAACTGCTGGCCTCCGCGCGCAAGCGCGTGGAGGAGGCGCAGGCCGAGGCCACCCGCCTGGTGGAGGAGGCCGACCGGCGGGCCACGGAGATGGTGTCCGCCGCCGAGCAGCACGCCCAGCAGGTGCGGGACTCCGTCGCCGGGCTGCACGAGCAGGCGCAGGAGGAGATCGCCGGGCTGCGTTCGGCCGCCGAGCACGCGGCGGACCGTACCCGCCGGGAGGCCGAGGAGGAGGCGGACCGGGTCCGCGCCGACGCCTACGCCGAGCGGGAGCGGGCCAGCGAGGACGCCTCCCGGGTCCGGCGCGAGGCGAACGAGGAGTCGGAGGCCGCCAAGGCGCTGGCCGAGCGGACGATGGCGGAGGCCATCGCCGAGGCCGAGCGGCTGCGCGCGGACGCGGGCGAGTACGCCCAGCGGGTGCGCACCGAGGCGTCGGACGCGCTCGCCGAGGCCGACCAGGCGGCGTCCCGTACCCGGGCGGACGCCCGCGAGGACGCCAACCGCATCCGCTCCGACGCGGCGACCCAGGCCGACACCCTCATCACCGAGGCCCGCCACGAGGCCGAACGGCTCCAGAACGAGACCGTCGCGGAGGCCGACCGGGTGCGCACGGAGGCGCTCGCCGACGCCGAGCGGCTGCAGGCGGAGACCGCCGCCGAGGCCGAGCGGATCCGCACGGAGGCGTCGGAGACGCTCACCGAGGCCAACGAGGCGGCGGCCCGTGCCCGGGCGGACGCCCGCGAGGACGCCAACCGCATCCGCTCCGACGCGGCGACCCAGGCCGACACCCTCATCACCGAGGCCCGCCACGAGGCCGAA
>NZ_JBEYXJ010000080.1:0-41098 GCF_040645015.1 Streptomyces sp. NPDC046881
GCTCGGTTGTTCCCACCACCCCCCCCCAACCCCCGGGGGGCGCGTTCGGTTAACCCCCCTACCGGCGCCCGCGGTCGTTGTGCGGGTGCGGACGCTCAGCGCGTCAGCGGCGGGCGGGGCTCCTGCGGGGCGTCGTACGGGCCGTCGTTCCTGATGACCTCGCCCTGCACCACCTTGCCGTCGGGCCGGTGCATGCGCACCTGCTGGAAGGCGTCGCCCAGGGTGCCCGGGGCGGCCTTGCGCAGACCCCGCTCCAGGGCGTTCTCCGCCAGGCGGCTCACCGCCTTCTGGACCGGCGGGAGCAGCAGGAGCAGTCCGGCCGCGTCCGAGAGCAGGCCGGGGATCATCAGCAGCAGGCCGCCGAGCATCATCAGGCCGTTGCCGCCGCCGCGCGCCGGCGAGCCGCCCTCGCGCAACGCCTCGTTCAGGTTCTGGAAGGCGCGGCGGCCCGCCCGCTTGATGACCACGGAGCCGGCCACGCAGCCCGCGACGAGCAGCAGGAACACGGTGAGCCCGCCGGCCGCGCCGGCGACCAGGGTCAGCAGCCAGATCTCCAGCACCAGCCACGCGGCGAGGCCCAGCGGCAGGTACCTGCGCAGCCGGGAGGGCCGGCGGCGGGTGTACGGGGAGGTCGGAGTGCCAGTCGTCATGCCCCCAGTGTGCCTGGGCGCGGCTCAGCACCGGATAAGGGAGCGGTCGGCCGGGGCCGGGAAACCGGTGCGCTAGGCGTGCTTGTCCTTGCCGGTGAGCTTGCCCAGGCGGTCCCCGACGCCCCAGGCGGTGACCCGCCACAGTGCCTCGACCACGATGTCCCGGCTCATCTTGGAGTCGCCCAGCGCGCGCTCGACGAAGGTGATGGGGACCTCGACGACGTGGTAGCCGGCCTTCACGGCACGGCGGGCCAGGTCGACCTGGAAGCAGTAGCCCTGCGAGGCGACCTCGCCGAGGCCGAGGCCCTCCAGGGTCGCGCGGCGGAAGGCCCGGAAGCCGCCGGTGACGTCGCGGATCGGCACGTCGAGCATGAGCCGCGAGTAGGTCGAGCCGCCCCGCGAGAGGAACTCCCGGGACTTGGGCCAGTTCACCACCCGGCCGCCGGGCACCCAGCGCGAGCCGAGGACCAGGTCGGCGCCCTTGAGGGCGGTCAGCAGCCGGGGCAGTTCCTCGGGCTGGTGGGAGCCGTCGGCGTCCATCTCGATCAGCACGCCGTAGTCCCGCTCCAGGCCCCAGCGGAAGCCCGCGAGGTAGGCGGCGCCGAGGCCCTCCTTGCCCTTGCGGTGCAGGACGTGGACGTGGTCGTCGTCGGCGGCCAGCTCGTCGGCGAGCTTGCCGGTGCCGTCGGGACTGTTGTCGTCCGCGATCAGCACGTGCGTCTCGGGGACGGCCTTGCGCACCCGGCCGACGATGGACTTGATGTTCTCCGCCTCGTTGTAGGTCGGAATGATCACCAAGGCCGTGCCGAGCGGACCGAACTGCCTCCCCTGGGCCTTGGCCGCGAGGGTCCCGTCGCCGTCGTTCACTGCTGCCCCTTCATGTCGTACGCAGAGGTCCACCATAGTGGGCGGGGCCTGCGAAGACGCGACGACGCGTGAGGATCGTGGTGTCGATTGCACAAGAACGGGGTAAGACTGATCTTTCTCGGCGCCGTCTCACCGCGGCGGATGGGGGCCCGGCGCCCTTCGGGCCGACCTGGGACCCGCTGGCTGCGGATCGACCGAAAGCCGTTGTCTACTGAACGCCCGGGCCCCACCCGGGTCACACCTGGCCGACCAGCCTGAACGTTCCCTCGTCGGCGCGGGCGCTGAGCCTGGCTCCCAGCGACGGTGCCCCGGTGCGGCACACCGTCCCTGACCCAGCGGCGCTGCGGCAAGTCGGCTGAACGTCCCCCGGTCGGGCGTCCGGTGGTGGACGCGGCCGAACCTACCGGCCCCTGGCCGCCGACTGTCAACAGTCGCCTGACCTGGGAAGACAGCGTCGTCGTCACGGCCGGTGGGGAGGATGCCCAGGTCGGGCGGCGGGGCCGCGGCGGCCGCCGGCCGCCGCGCCACCCCGGGAGATCACTCGCCCGGCCGTACGAACACCGTCCGCCCGCCCACCACGGTGCGCAGGCAGACCGGCAGGTCGCGGCCGGGGCTGAGGTCGGGCAGGCCCGGCGTGCCGGAGCGCGGGTCGGTGGACCAGCGGGCGACCCGGTCGTCGGGGGCCTGGACGACCAGCTCCTCGGTGCGCCAGACGGCGTAGTCGGCGGGCGCACCCGGGACCAGGACGCCCGCGTCGTCGCGGCCGACGGCCCGCCAGCCGCCGCGCGTGTGCGCGGTGAACGCGGCGCGGACGGAGATCCGGTGCTCGGGCGTGCGGTGGAAGGCGGCGGCGCGGACCGTGCCCCACGGGTCGAGCGGGGTGACCGGGCTGTCGGAGCCGAACGCCAGCGGCACCCCGGAGCGCAGCAGCGCGGCGAACGGGTTGAGGGTGCGGGCCCGCTCCGTGCCCAGCCGCCGTGCGTACATGCCGTCCTCGCCACCCCACAGCGCGTCGAAGGCGGGCTGCACGGAGGCGATCAGGCCCAGCTCGGCGAAGCCGGCGACGGTCTCGGGGGTGAGCATCTCGGCGTGCTCGACGCGGTGCCGGGCGGCGCGGACGCGGGCCAGGCCGAGCTTCTCGGCGGCGGCGCGGACGCCTTCGACCACGGCGGTCACGGCGGCGTCTCCGATGGCGTGGAAGCCGGCCTGCAGGCCCGCCTCGGTGCAGGCGACGACGTGGGCGGCGACGGCGTCGGCGTCCAGGTAGGCGGTGCCGGCGTGGCCGGCGTCGGCGTACGGCTCGTGCAGGCAGGCGGTGTGGGAGCCGAGGGCGCCGTCGGCGAAGAGGTCGCCCGCGGCACCGGCCGCGCCCAGCTCGCACGCCTTCGCGGTGTCCTGCTCGGCCCAGTAACCGACCACCCGCGGGCCCGGCACCTCGGCGGCGAGCCGCAGCAGGCCGGTGAAGTCGTCCTCGGAGGAGATCTGCGGGCCGCCGCACTCGTGCAGGGTGCCGATGCCGAGGGAGGCGGCGTGCGCCAGGGCGGTGCGCTGGGCCTCGGCGCGCTGGGCGGGCGTGATGGCGGCGAGGGCGGCCTCGCGGACGGCGTGGTGGGCGTCCCCGGTGAGCGGGGCGTCCTCGCGCGGGACGTCGCCGGCGACCAGGTCCAGCAGGGCGGTGGTGACGACGGCGGAGTGCACGTCGATGCGGCTCAGGTACAGGGGGCGTCCGCCGGTGGCCGCGTCCAGTTCCGCGCGGGTGGGCGGCCGGCCGCCGGGCCAGCGGGCGGCGTCCCAGCCGTGGCCCAGCAGCACCCGGTCGCCGGGGCGGGCGGCGGCGAACTCGCGGATGCGGGCGAGGGCCGCCTCCAGGGAGGGGGTGCCGGACAGGTCCAGGCCGGTCAGGGCGAGGCCGGTGGCGGTGGTGTGCACATGGGCGTCGGTGAAGGCCGGGGTGACCAGGGCGCCGTCGAGGTCGACCACCTCGTCCACGCCGTCGGCGAAGGCGTCGGCGGCACCCTCGGAGCCGACCCAGGCGACCTGGCCGCGCTCCACCACCATCGCGGTGGCGAAGGGGTCCGCGGGGCTGTGCACCTCGCCGCGGCGGAGCAGGACGGTCTTGGGGGGCTCGGCGGTGCGGTTGCTCATGGCCGACAGTTTCCCTCGGCGCCGGGCAGGAGGTGCACCTGGGGCGCCTCGAGCGGGGCCCCGCGGCGGGCGGCGGGCGCCCGGCGGCTGTCAGAGCTTCGGTGGCCGGGCCTCGTACGGGGTCGAGAGGACCACCGTCGTCCGCGTCGAGACCCCCGCCAGCGAGCGCAGCCGGGCCAGCAGTTCCTCCAGTTCGTGCGGGGTGGAGACGCGCACCTTGAGGATGTAGTTCTCGTCGCCGGCCACGCTGTGGCAGGCCTCGATCTCGGGGACGCCGGCGAGGCGGTCCGCGATGTCGTCGGGGGCGCTGGGGTCGAACGGCTTCACCGAGATGAACGCGGTCAGCGGCAGCCCGACGGCCTCGGGGTCGACCACCGCGGCGTAGCCGCGGATGACGCCACGCTGCTCCAGCCGGCGCACCCGCTGGTGCACGGCCGACGTGGACAGGCCCGTGGCCTTGCCCAGGTCGGTGTAGCTCATCCGCCCGTCCTTGACGAGCAGCTGCACGATCTGACGGTCCAGCTCCTCCATGCCGCCACAACCTACAGGGCGCGTGATCTCCGCGGATACCTCAGAGGCGCAGGTCACTCCCCGTTCGGCAGAAAAAGGACCGGGACGGGCACCTGCTCGCGGCATGTGACGAACGCCACACGCCTCGAACGGGCTCCGTGATGTTCTCGTGATTACCGCCGAGACCGGACGGGAAGTGCTTGCTGTGGTCGAGGCCGCAGCGCCTTCACGGCCCAGCCTTAGGGGGAGAATCCCATGCAGAGTACCCACCGCCCTGGTCGGTCCGCGTCCACGCACCGGCAGCCGGTCGCCGAGCCCGAGCCGGAGGGCGTCGAACCCGACGCCTTCGACGAGGAGCTGGACGCCTACGACACCTTCGAGATGTACCGGGTGATCTGCCCGGACTGCGCGCAGCCGATCGCGCTGCTGGCGGACGAGGAGGTCCTGCCGGAGCACGCGCTGTGCGCCTCGCCGTGGAACCCGTTCGGACTCACGGTGTGCGCGGGCACGGGCCGTTCGGCGGCCGACGCCCGCCCCGCGGACGAGTCCTTCGAACCGCAGGAGCAGGACACGGCCCTGCTGCTGACGCTCCCCCAGGGTCTGGACTGGCGGACGCAGCCGTTCTCGCACGTCGGCGGCCCGGGCTCGCGTCCGATGCGCGTGCCGGCGATGCGCCGCCAGGCCGCCTGAGCCGCCTCACCGCTTCCCGTACGTGCCCTGCACCATGGCGCGCAGGCTGTCGTGGTGCAGGATCAGCGTGTCCGGGTCCGCCGGGACGGCGGCCTCCCCGAAGTGCACCCGGCGGTAGGCGATGCGCAGCATGACGATCGCGTGCCGCACGGCGGCGTACAGGAGATGGAAGTCCATGTCCCGCGGGGTGTGCCCGGTCAGGCGTGCGTAGCGGGCCTCGACCCGGTCGCGGCGCAGCAGGCCGGGCAGCCCGCGCTGACCGGAGCCGGTCGTGAGGTCCTGGAAGAACCGGTGCAGGTAGATCGTCCAGCCGAGGTCGACCTCGCGCGGGGCGGGCGCCGCCATCTCCCAGTCCAGCACGGCGACGGGCTCGAAGCCGTCGTAGACGACGTTCCCGATGCGGGCGTCCCCCCAGGTGAGGACGGGTTCGCCGGGCTCGCGCGGCCACAGCTCGGCCAGCCGGTCGAACGCGGCCTCGATGAGGGGTGAGCGGGCGAGGCCGTCGATCACCCAGGCGTAGTAGGCGCGTTGGGCCGCGACGTGCCGGTGCAGCGCGTCGCCCTGCCCGGGCAGGGCGAGGAACGGGGCCGCGGGCAGGGGCACTTGGTCGTGCAGCCGGGCCAGCAGCCCGATCGTGGCCGCTTCCAGGTGCTCGCGTTCGGCGTCGCTCGCCGCGTGCAGCCAACTACCCTCGTAGGTGTACGGCATGACGTCCGGGGGCACACGCCCGGTCACCCGTTCCATGACGAAGAACGGCGCCCCGAGCGGGGCCGGGTCCTCCTCCAGCCAGAGCACGCGGGGCACGGGCACGTCCGTGTGCTCGGCCACGAGTTCGAGGGTGTGGTACTGACGGGCCATGTCGTACTCCGGGAAGACGGTGTACGCCGCCGGGTCCCCAGCCATCCGCAGCGCGCAGGAGCGCACCGGGGGCCGCGGGTGGCCGATGTCGAACAGCAGGGTTTCGCTGGACATGCCGTTGGACGCCGGGACGGTGACGCCGGTGGCCCTGGCGCCCGGGAGCCGGGTGCCGAGCCATGCGGTGAGGCGCCGGGTCAGTTCCGCGGGGTCCCGGGTGGTGGTGCGGGGACGAGGTGCCGTGGCCATGGGCGGAGCCCCCTTACGGCGCCGTGGAGGTGAAGTCCGTGAACCCGCTCGGGTCGTGCCGGCCGAACGAGCCGTGCTCGAAGATGCCGTACCCGGTCCGCCCGTCCAGCCGGAAGCGCGCGGAGTGGTCGGTGACGCCGTAGGCGGCCGGCGGGTGCGGTGCCGCCATGTCGTAGGTACGGCGGTCCACCCAGCCGCCGCCCCGCCAGGCGCCGTGCTGCCAGTCGTCAGCCGGCGGATAACCCGCGCCGACGGCCAGCGGCGAGGAGGCGAGGATCTCCACCTCCAGTTCCTGCGGCTTGCGTGCGTCGCCGAGGTGGACGACGGCGCGCTCGGGGTGCCGGGTGCCGGAGCGGTAGCCGATCTCGGCCCGCGGCCAGCCGAGTTGGCGGTCGCGGTGGCCGGGGCGGACCAGGGTGGCGTCGTTCAGGGAGCGGTAGCCGTCGGCGTCCTCCTGGACGACGACCATCAGGAAGCGGTCCTCGAAGCGGACCGGGCACCAGATCCAGTGGAAGCCCTCGGTGGGGTGGTCGGCGGCGAGCCGGCCGCCGTCCTCGCCGGGTATCGGGCGCACGCCCCAGCTGCGGTCCCGGGTGCCGGTCCAGTCCTGCGCCGAGACGGTGAACTCCGCGCCGGCCGCCCGGATCACGCCCTCGACCCGCCCCGCCTGGACGAACCGGCGGCCCTCCAGGGTGAGCCGGTCGCCCCGGCGCTGGAGGTGGTGCGGCTCCCAGAGTGCCGGGAAGGCGGCGGTCCAGGTGAGGTCGTACGAGAGCCGGTCGTCGGTGCAGACCAGGCGCAGGCGCCGGAGCGGCCGTACCACCTCGATGCGCAGCGGACCGACGGCGAGCCGCATCCGGTCCTCGCCGAGGGCGTCGGAGGCGCGTACGGCGTGCAGGGTGTCGCCGGTGCGCAGGGTGGCGTAGGCGTCGGTCACGCCCAGGTTGGGGTAGACGCCGAGGCCGAGGATGAGCAGGGCGTGGCCGGTGTGGTCGAAGACGTGGAAGATGCAGCGGTCGTAGGCGTTCCGGTCGCCGGTGGCCACGTGCTTCATGGAGAGCGGCACCTGGTGCACGGGGTACTCGTCGAGCGGTACGGGACGGTCGTCGGCCACGGACACCCCCTGGGCGATGGTCAGCTGACGGTACGTCAGCCAACCGGAGGAGGCCAGAGGGGGGACCGGACGGGCCGTGAACTGACGCTCGATTGCGCCGGGCGGTGACCTGTCCGGCCGTCGCCGCGTTGCCCGGGTATGACCCCCACGTACACGACGGCCGGGCGTCAGCGCCGCATGTTCGTCCCCCGCCCGGCAGAATCGGTTCCGCCGCCCGCGCCGCCGGACCCGCCCATCTACCGCGACCTCATGCGGACCTGGGCCGACCGGGGCCGCACCCTGCCGGGCCGCCACGACCCGGAGTGGGTCAGGCTGGCGGCCCCCACGGTGCGCGCGGGCCAGTTCAGCGGCCTTCCGGCCCGGCCAGGTGACGGGCGATGACCATCCGCTGGATCTGGTTGGTGCCCTCGACGATCTGCAGGACCTTGGCCTCGCGCATGTAGCGCTCGGCCGGGAAGTCGGCGGTGTAGCCGTAGCCGCCCAGTATCTGCACCGCGTCCGTGGTGACCTTCATGGCCGTGTCGGTGCAGTGCAGCTTGGCCATGGCCGCCTGCTTGGCGAACGGCCGGCCGGCGTCGCGCAGCCGGGCCGCGGCGAGGTACAGCGCGCGGCCCGCCTCGATCTGGGTGGCCATGTCGGCGAGCATGAAGCGCAGGCCCTGGAAGTCGGCGATGGCCCGGCCGAACTGGCGGCGCTGGGTCGCATAGCGGACCGCCTCGTCCAGCGCGGCCTGGGCGAGGCCGATGGCGCAGGCGGCGATGCCGAGCCGGCCGGAGTCGAGCGACGCCAGGGCGATGGAGAAGCCCTGGCCCTCCTCGCCGATGCGCCGGTCGTCCGGGACGCGGACGCCGTCGAAGTGCACCTGCGCGGTGGGCGAGCCCTTCATGCCCATCTTCTTCTCGGGGGCCGCGCCGCTCAGGCCGGGCGCGTCGCCGGGCACCAGGAAGGCGGTGATCCCGCGCGGGCCGTCCTCGCCGGTGCGGGCCATCACGGTGTAGAAGTCGGCGATCCCGCCGTGGGTGATCCAGGCCTTGGTCCCGTCGATCACCCAGTCGTCGCCGTCCCGGCCGGCCTTGGTGCGCAGGGAGGCCGCGTCGGAGCCGGAGGACGGCTCGGACAGGCAGTAGGCGCCGAGCAGGCCGCCGCCCAGCATCGCGGGCAGGTGCTCGACCTGCTGCTGCTTGGTGCCGTAGGTGGCGAGCGCGTAGGAGGCGAGCGTGTGGACGCTGACGCCGAGGCCGACGGTGAGCCGGGCCGCGGCCAGCTCTTCGAGGACCTGGAGGTACACCTCGTACGGCTGGTCGCCGCCGCCGTACTCCGAGTCGTACGGCAGGCCCAGCAGGCCGGACTCGGACAGCAGGGTGAAGATCTCGCGCGGGAAGCGTCCCGCGTCCTCCTCCTCCGCGGCCTTCGGCGCGATCTCGCGCTGGGCGATGTCCCGGACGAGGGCGAGCAGATCGCGCGCCTCTTCCGTGGGCAGTTGACGCTCCACCGGCTGCGGGTCGCGGTCGGACATGGCGTCGGCTCCTCCCTGTTCGGGCACCGGCGGTCCGGCCCGGGGTCGGGGGCGGCTCCGCCTGATCGTTGCGCTGGGCCGAAGGCACCGGCTCCCGGGTCTCGGAAGCCGCTGACCTGCGGCATGCGCTGTGAGTATGCCCGATCGGCGACCTCCCGTCACCAGTTAACGACCGCTTACTTCACAAGTCCGGTCGCGGCGTCCCGCGCGGCGGAAATTGGTCCGAACCATTGACCAAATGGTCTAGTCCTCCTACTGTGCATGACCAACGCTTTACCGCGTTCATGCCAATCGGCGCGCGATCCCCTCCCCCCACGAGGAGACACCCGATGCACACTCCCCACCGCTCCCTCGTCCGGGCGCTCGTCTCGGCCGCGTGTACCGCCGCCCTCGGCGCCGGCCTGCTGGCCGGCACGGGCACGGCGACCGCGGCGGCCCCGAGCGCCCCGCAGCTGACGGCCGGCTCCAAGGTCGTCGGCTACTTCACCGAATGGGGCACCTACGACCGCAAGTACTACGTCAAGAACATCGAGACGTCCGGCTCCGGGGCCAAGCTGACCCACATCAACTACGCCTTCGGCAACGTCACCGGCGGCAAGTGCGCCCTGGGCGACTCCTACGCGGCCACCGACCGGGCCTACACCGCCGCCGAGTCCGTCGACGGCGTCGCCGACACCTGGGACCAGCCGCTGCGCGGCAACTTCAACCAGCTGCTGAAGCTGAAGAAGAAGCACCCGGGCCTGAAGATCCTGTGGTCCTTCGGCGGCTGGACCTGGTCCGGCGGCTTCGGCGAGGCCGCGAAGAACCCGGCCGCCTTCGCCCAGTCCTGCTACGACCTGGTGAAGAACTCCAAGTGGGCGGGCGTCTTCGACGGCATCGACATCGACTGGGAGTACCCGAACGCCTGCGGCAACACCTGCGACACCAGCGGGCGCGAGGCCTTCAAGAACCTGATGGCCGCCCTGCGCGCGAAGTTCGGCTCCGGGAACCTGGTGACGGCGGCGATCACCGCGGACGCCACCAGCGGTGGCAAGATCGACGCGGCGAACTACGCCGGGGCCGCCCAGTATGTCGACTGGTACAACCCGATGACGTACGACTACTTCGGCGCCTGGGACGCGACCGGCCCGACCGCCCCGCACTCCCCGCTGAACTCCTACTCGGGCATCCCCAAGGCGAACTACCACACGTCGGCGACCATCGCCAAGCTCAAGGGCCTCGGCATCCCGGCCTCCAAGCTGCTGCTCGGCATCGGCTTCTACGGCCGCGGCTGGACCGGCGTCACCCAGGCGGCGCCCGGCGGCACGGCCACCGGCCCGGCGGCGGGCACGTACGAGCAGGGCATCGACGACTACAAGGTGCTCAAGACGAAGTGCCCGGCGACCGGCACCGTGGGCGGCACCGCCTACGCCAAGTGCGGCAGCGACTGGTGGAGCTACGACACCCCGTCGACCATCGCCACGAAGATGACGTACAAGAACCAGCAGGGCCTCGGCGGCACCTTCTTCTGGGAGCTGAGCGGCGACACCGCGAACGGTGAGCTGATCAAGGCGATCAACTAGCCCGGGCGGCCGGCCCCGGTCAGCCGTCCCGGCGGGCCGGGGCCGGGGCCGGGTGGGCGGGGTCCAGCTCCTCGATGGCGCGCAGGGCCCCGCCGAGCGTCTTGACCAGCAGCTCGCGCATGGTGTCGCGGGACAGCCGGGGGCGGTCGATCCAGTCCAGGGTGGCGCCCTCCACGCTGCACACCCAGGACAGCAGGCCCATCCGCGCGAGCGGGGAGATGTCACCGCGGCCGTAGGCCCCCTCGGCGATCGCGGCGATGATCGCCTCGCGCACGCCGTCCCGGATCGCGTGCACCTCGGTGTCGAAGCCGACACCGCCGCTGACGATGGTGCGGTAGGCGGCCTGGTGGTGTTCGGCGTAGCGCAGGTAGCCGTCGATCGTGCGGTGCACGCGGTCCACGGCGGGCAGCCGGAGGCCGTCCGCGGCACAGGTGACCAGGTCGGCGACGGAGTCCTGGATGATCGCCAGGTAGTAGCCGCGCTTGGACCGGAAGTAGTAGTAGATCAGTCCCTTGGCGACGTGCGCGTGGCGGGCGATGTCGTCCATGGACAGCGCGTCGTAGGACGTGTCGGCGAACAGCTTCCGCCCGATGGCGATGAGTTCGGCGCGGCGCGCCGCGGAGCGCTCGGTGCCGCGCACCTGGGTGGCGGCACGCTGCTGCGGCAAGTTCACGATCGACCCCGGTCTAGGCGCGGCGGGACCCGAGCAGTATGTCAGAACAAGCCGCACGCGTGAGCGGTCGGTTCAGAGCAGGCCGAGCTGGGTCACGAGCATGGCGAACACCGCGACGAGGACCCAGCCCAGGGCGTGTTCGAGGATCTTCGGCCCGTCTTCCCGGGGGCCTCCGGTGCGGACGCGGGTGGCGGTGGCCGGGTGTGCGGTCATGGTGTTACTCGCAGAGGTCGGACGTGTACGGCGGAATCCCCCCACCCATCCGTCCACCATGCCACCCGCGTCCGGGTTCGCGGCGATGAGCTTGGTCACAGGCCGCGGGACACCGGTCTTCAGTGCACGCCCACCGCGGCGAGCGCCTTGCGCTGGTGCGGGGTCGGGTGGGCCGGGAAGTACAGGTAGCAGACCCCGCCGGTGCCGGAGACGACCTTGCCGGAGGCGTTGTACCGCTTGGTCCGGAGCCAGATGTTCTCCCACTCGCGCCGCTTGTAGACGCGCCGCACCGCCTCGTCGTCCGGCGAGGCCGGGTCGTTGGCGATCACGTCCCCCTCGGCGGTGAAGCCGATGACGGTCATCAGGTGCCCGGAGGTGCCGTAACCCGCCCCCGACAGCTCCTCCTTGCGGAACGACTGGGACGTTATGGCCGGGATGCCGGCCGCGATCAGCGTCTCCAGGTCGGTGAGGGAGGCGAGCCGGGTGACGACGCCCTGCAGGCCGTCGAAGGTGGCCGCGTAGGCGGCGTTGAAGGGCCAGTTGCCGCAGCCCTGGTACTGGTGGTCGTAGGTGGCACGGGCCGCGTGGCACACCTGCGGGTCGGCGTAGGAGGGGTCGACCCAGGACAGCTGCTCGGGGGTGAGCCGGCCGCCCCAGTACTCGATGATCATCTGCGAGGAGGTGGGGCTGCACCAGGCCTCGCCACCGTTGTCGTACTCGGGGTACTGGCCCTTGTGGATCTCCTGCGAGTAGCGCGGAACGGCCAGTTCCTGGGCGAGGCCGGGGGTGGAGGCCGGGACGGTGAAGCGGTCGGGGATGTCGGAGCCCATCGCGCCGAGCCGCCGGACGACCGGCGTGAGACGCGTGCCGGGCCGGCGGTACAGGGTCAGGCGCAGCCGGTACGACGTCAGGCGCAGGCCGGTGCTCGCGTCGTCGACGGCGAAGGTGTCGGTCCAGATGGTGCTCTTGCCGTCGGTCTGGCCGTCCACCGAGGTCCGCTTGATGTCCTGGTCGCCGGCCGCCCAGCGGCCCATCACGTACCAGGGCGTCTCGGTGCCGTCGGAGTACGTGCCGTGCAGCTCGACCTGGAGCCAGGTGCCGCCGGGGGTGTCCGCGTTCCAGGAGGCGACGACCTCGGTCGCGGGCACGGCGAGCCGGTGCACCGGGGAGGTCCAGGTGGCGTACTCCCAGGTGGCGGTGGTGCCGGTGTGCGGGTCGGTGTAGTCGGTACGGCCGGCGGGGGCGCCGATCACGACGCCGGGACGCCGGCCGGACACCGCCCGGGCGCCCTGGGCGGTGCCGCAGCGCCAGTCCCGGTACGTCGTCCAGGCGTGGTAGTCGATCGGGCGGCCCTGTGCCTGGCCGGGGTCGCCGGTGTCGGCGGCGGTGCGCGGTCCGGCGGCGGCGGGGGCCGCCGTGCCGGTCACCGCCGCGGCGACGGCCACTGCCAGAACGGTTCTGCGGGACGGCTGTTGGGCTCTGCTCATGGGCGCGATGACCCCCAGGGTGTCCGAGTCGGGGTGGTCCGGTGCGGTAACTATGAAGGAGGCCGGATGACGCTGCCAGCACTTCCGCGTATGCCGCGCCATGAATATTGGTCTGGCCCACTGGAGGAGCCGGGGCCGGGGCGCCCGGCGGGGCGGCGCGGGGAGCCGTGCGGCAGCCCCGCGCGCCCGCGCCCGGATCCGGTCAGACGAGATCCATCGCGGCGACCTCGTCGGGGCGCCCGTAGCTCACCGGCCCCTGGAAGCGGCGGCGGGCCGTGGCGAACCACCACACCGTGGCCACCAGCAGCACCGCGGCCAGGGCGATCGGCGCGTAGTTGAAGGAGTCGACGGTGATCGGCGAGGCCTGCGGCAGCATGAACAGGACGCTGCTCAGCAGGATCCAGACCACCGCCAGCCAGCCGATCGGCCTGCCCCAGCGGCCCAGGTGCCAGGGCCCGGGCTGGAAGGCGTCACCGAGCCGCAGCCGCAGGAAGATCGGCACGGCGTAGGCCAGGAAGAGCCCGACCACGTTGACGCTGACGATGGCGGTGAACGCCGTGTGCGACCACCAGCCCGGCACCACCAGGGCCAGCGAGCAGGCGACCGCCAGCCACACGGCCTTCACCGGCGTACGGGTGCGCAGCGAGACCGAGTGCCACCAGCGGGAGCCGGGCATGGCGCCGTCCCGGGAGAAGGCGAAGATCTGCCGGGTGTTGCTGGTGAGGTTGGCGAGGCCGCAGAAGAGCATCGCGCCGATGACGATGAGCAGCATCACCTTGGCGGCGCGCAGGCCGAGGCCGTCGATCAGGATCCGGACCGGCGGCGCGGGCGCACCGGCCACCTCGGCGTAGTCGCCGATGCTGTAGACCAGTGCCAGCATCAGGACCAGACCGGCGACCGCGGAATAGCCGATGGCGCGGGTGATGCCCTTCGGGGCGCTGACCGTCGCGCGGACCGTTTCCTCGGACATGTGGAAGCTGCCGTCGAACCCGGTGAACGTCCAGCTGGTCACCAGCAGGCCGAGCATGCCACCGTAAAGGCCGCTCGTGAAGCCGGTGTTGTTCTCGAAATGTGTCACGAAGGACGCGGACTGATGGTGGTCGGGCATCACTACCAGTGCCCCCACGATCACGACGAGTCCGATCAGCAGCCACCACACGGAAATGCGGTTCAGCAGGGCGACGAGCTGGACGGTGTAGGTGTTGGCGAGTCCCTGCAGCACGATGACGAGGGCTGTGATGAGGACCGTCTGGTGGGCGGTCGGCCGGTACGAGGGCCACTGCAGCTGCACGAACACCTGGATGAAGGTGGCGGCGGCATAGCCGGTGGCGGCGGTGCCGCCGATCTGGCCCACGAAGTTCAGCCAGCCCGTGAACCACGACCAGGCGCCTTTGTGCCGCTTGGCGAGTTTACCCGCGGAGAAATACAGGGCCCCGCTCGTCGGATAGGCGGAGGCGACTTCCGCCATGGCCGCGCCGATGAGCAGCACCATCACCGAGACGCCGATCCAGCCGAACACGAGAATGCGCGGACCGCCCGCGTTCATACCGAATCCGAAGGACGAGAAAATACCCGAGAGGATGTTGATGATGGTGAACGAGATCGCGAAGTTGTCGAACGCCTGGAAACGCCGGGTGAGTTTTCGCGGATAACCCATCGCGTGCAGGGTGGCGTCGTCGTCGAGCACGACGGAGTCCGCGGCGCGGGCCCGCGACCGGGAAGTCGACATCCGTTCCGACACAGATCGGCCTTTCTCTCGGTGGGGGGTGGGACGAGCGGGTCAGGCGGGTCCCGGGACGGGCAGGCCGCAGGCTCGCCGGGCCCGGGAGAGCTGCTCGGCGGGGTCGCCGAAGGCGCTCCAGGGCATGCGCGAGGCGTACGGGCCCATCGCCGTGAAGACCGCCCGGGCCTCGAACTCGCGCCGGCCCATGACCAGCGCGTGCGCGAGGTAGGCCAGGTCGAGCACCGGGGTGAAGCGGTAACCGGCCACCGTGGGCAGCCAGTTCTGGTAGATCGCCAGCGCGGTGGCGCGCCACTGGGGCTGCTCCCAGACCTGGTCGGCGAGCAGCTGGGTGGGGTTGTAGCTCTCCACCAGGGCCACCAGCGGCAGCAGCCGGAGGGCGGAGTCGGCGGGCGCCCGCTGGCTGAGGAAGGCGGCCACGTCCCAGGCCGCGGTGACCGAACCGCCGTGCCGGGTGAAGAAGAAGGACAGGAAGCGGTGGTGGGCCTCGCGGTGCCAGGGGTCGAGGGAGAGGATGTGCGCGAACAGCCGCCAGGGGCCGGGCGGGGCGGTGAGCAGGCCGTGCGGGGCGGGGTCGCGCAGCCGGTGCAGCCGGGCCATGGCGAGCCGGGCCACCCAGGGGGTGGGGTCCGCCGGGGCCGCCTCGGCGGCCCGGTCGCAGGCGGTCAGGGCGATCCGCTCCAGCGCCTCGGCACGGTCGTCGCGCTCGTCGGCGGCCCGCAGCGCGCGCTGCACCGCGACCCGGGCCCACATCAGCGCGGCCTCGGGCGTGGACTCCTCGGCGAGCCAGCGTTCCACCAGGTCGGTGCCGGCCGCCTCGGAGGCGAGGACCAGCGAGCGGTGGGCGCGCAGGGCGAAGTCGGAACGCGTCTCGGCGAGCGCCTCGTGGGCGTATCGATAACGGCCGGCGCGCACGTCGACGCATACGCTCGCCAGCACCCGGTCGTCGGCCGCCGGGTGCCATACATAGTGCCCTTCGAATAACTCCCCGGCCATGTCCCCCCGCCCCAGTCCCCGTTCGGCGCATCACGGTGCGCAGGAGGCACCTTACTCAGCGTCGGCCACACCCGGAACGCCGAATTCGACATATCGGTCAGGCGATTCGGAATGTTTATCCGGTGCCATTGACTGGCCGCCAGCCGATGGTTCAAAGGGCGACTACTACTAGACTGTTTCACGGAAAACCCACACACCGCACCACAGGCCCCGTCACGACATCACGCCCCGGGAATCACCATTCACGATCTCGCCGCCCGGCTGCACGGGCTCCCTCCCTCGCTGGGACCGGTCCGGCTGGTCGCCGTCGACGGGCACGCCGGCTCCGGGAAGTCCACCTTCGCCGGCCGGCTGGCGCACGCGCTGGGCGGGGCTCCGGTGCTCCACCTCGACGACATCGCCAGCCACGAGCAGCTCTTCGCCTGGACCGACCGGCTCACGGCCCAGGTGATCGAGCCGCTGGCCCGCGGCGAGAGCGCGCACTACACCCCCTACGACTGGCGGGCCCGCGCCTTCGGCGCCCCGCGCCCGCTGCCGGCCGCCCCCGTCGTCCTGATCGAGGGCGTCGGCGCCGGCCGCCGGGCCCTGCGACCGCATCTGGCCCGGCTGCTGTGGATGGAGCTGCCCCCAGAGGAGTCCTGGGCGCGTGGGCGGCAACGGGACGGGGCGGAGCAGCGGGAGTTCTGGGAGGGCTGGGTCGCGGCGGAGCGAGCGCACTTCGCCGCCGACCCCTCGCGCCCCCATGCCGATCTGCTGGTGCTGCAGCGGCAGGAGGGGTATGAGGTGCTCCCGGGGCCGAGGACGACTCCCGAAGCCGGGCCCGGCGTGACGCTCGGTGACGGAACGTCCCGGATGTGGTGAAGGGGTGAAGAGCCTTGCCGGACAACTTCTCCGAGTGCCTCAACTGCGCTTGACCGGGGGGCCGTACAGGTCTTACGTTCTCAATGTGCGGCTTTCGGAGTCGCCCACCGACGCGAAGCCCCCGGTTGTTCCCCCGTGACCGGGGGCTTCGTTCTGCCCGCGGCACCCCATTCCGGCCGCCCCGCGCACCGGACCTCTCACCCTGGGTCACGAAACGCCGTGCGCCCCGTCTGCTCCCACCTCGCCGAACGCCCCGTGCGGCACCCTTCGGCCCGCGCGGGTACCGCGGGTACGATGCCCTCGGTGCGACCTTCGAGCGGCTGCCTCGCACCTGCAACTCCGGTCCGCGGCACAGCGGTTCGACCGCGGCGGCCGTCGGGCGACTGCCCGGTGGTGAACCACGGGGGCACGGTTTGTGGGGGGACGTGATGGACTTCGGCACGCAGGGCCCCGAGGCCCCGGCCGACCTCGCCTGGCTGCGGGGCGTGGACGCCTACACGATGGGCGCCTACCCGCAGGCGGAGGAGGAGTTCCGCACCGCGGTGCGGATGGACGCGGGCATGGCCGACGCCTGGCTCGGGCTGCACGCGCTCCGGGTCGACACGACCACCGCGCTGCTGCGGATGTTCCGGCACCGCGACCGCTTCGGCGAACAGCGCACCCGGCACCGCCGCGCCCTCAACTCCTGGTACTGGCTGGGCTGGTGGGTGCAGCCGGTGCTGGAGAGCCCGCGCGACCTGCTGCTGGCGCACGCCTCCCACTGGCTGGACGGCCGGCACGTGCCCGAGCTGGACCGCGCCCTCGCCGGACTGCCCCCGGTCGACGCCGACCCTCAGGTCCGCTTCCTGCACGCCTGCCGCGCCTACCTGGTCAAGGACTGGGAGCAGCTGGTCCGGCACACCGACCCGCTGCTGGACGATCCCCTGCTCGGCATCGAGGCCGGCCTGTTCGGCGGCATGGCCCGGGTCCGGCTGGAGATGTACGGCCAGGCCGAGCCGCTGCTGGCGGCGGCACTCATGCGGTGCCGCAGCGAACAGCCGCAGCGCAAGGAGCTGCGGTACTGGCTGGCGCGGGCGCACGAGGGAACGGGGCGCTCGGCCGCCGCGCTCCCCCTGTACCGGGCGGTGCACCGGGTCGACCCCGCCTTCATGGACACCTCCGCCCGGCTCGCCGCGATCGCCGAGGGCGACGGCTACGACGAGACGGCCGACCTCGCCGCGATCACGCTGACCGGCGCCGGGCAGGACACGGTGGACGGACCGGACGGGTTCGACCCGCTGTTCGGCCTGGACGGCCGGGACCTGCGACTGCCGGAGCCCGACCTGCCGACCGGGCCGCTGCCGTCGGTGACCGACCCCTCGGTGCGCACGAAGACCGGGGTGTCCGGGGTGTCCGGCTCGCCGATCCCGGCCGGCCCGACGGACCCCGCGTTGCTCGAGGAGGCGCTCGCCGAACTGGAGCGCATGGTCGGGCTCGAACCGGTCAAGCGCCAGGTCAAGGCGTTGTCGGCGCAGCTGAACATGGCCCGGCTGCGGGCCGGGCAGGGGCTGCCGGTGCAGCCGCCCAAACGGCACTTCGTCTTCTCCGGGCCGTCCGGCACGGGCAAGACCACGGTCGCGCGGATCCTCGGGCGCGTGTTCTACGCGCTGGGGCTCCTCGGCGGTGACCACCTGGTGGAGGCCCAGCGGGCCGACCTGGTCGGCGAGTACCTGGGCCAGACGGCCGTGAAGGCCAACGAACTGATCGACTCCGCGATCGGCGGGGTGCTCTTCGTGGACGAGGCGTACGCGCTGTCCAACTCCGGATACGGCAAGGGCGACGCGTACGGCGACGAGGCGCTGCAGGTGCTGCTGAAGCGGGCCGAGGACAACCGGGACCACCTGGTGGTGATCCTGGCCGGCTACCCGGAGGGGATGGACCGCCTGCTCGCCGCCAACCCCGGTCTGTCCTCCCGTTTCACCACCCGAGTCGACTTCCCCTCCTACCGCCCGCTGGAGCTGACCGAGATCGGCAAGGTGCTCGCGGTGGAGAACGGGGACCGGTGGGACGACGAGGCGCTGGAGGAGCTGCGCTCCATCGCCGGGCACGTGGTCGACCAGGGCTGGATCGACGAGCTGGGCAACGGGCGGTTCCTGCGGACGCTGTACGAGAAGAGCTGCGCGTACCGGGATCTCCGCCTGTCGACGTACGCCGGTGCCCTGTCCCGGGACGACCTGGCGACCCTGCGGCTGCCCGACCTGATGCAGGCCTACGGGGAGGTGCTGTCGGGTCGGGGGCCGCAGGATCCGTCGTCCTACAGCTAGGCCATCGCTCCGGCCTCCTCCGGTTCCCCGCTCGCCCTCGGCTCGGTCAGCCGCACCTCGGGAGCCTCCCGGTGCGCCGGGTCCCGTACCTCTCCCACCAGCATCTCCAGGACGTCCTCCAGGGCCACCAGGCCCAGGACCCTGCCGGAGGCGTCGGCGACCTGGGCCAGATGGGTGGCCGCCCGGCGCATGACGGTGAGCGCGTCGTCCAGCGGCAGCTCGGCGCGGAGCGTGGCCATCGGGCGCCACACCTGCTGCGGGACGGCCCGCTCGGAGTCCTCCAGGTCCAGGACGTCCTTCACATGCACGTACCCCATGAAGGGGCCCTTCTCGGTCGCCGCGACCGGGAAGCGGGAGTAGCCCGTGCGGGCGGTCAGCTCCACGATCTCGCCCGGGGTGACCGAGGGCGCCACCGTGACCAGGGACTCCCGGCGCAGCAGGACGTCCGTCACCGGGCGGGAGCCCAGCTCCAGGGCGTCCTCCAGACGCTCCTGCTCCTCGGGGTCGAGGAGGCCCGCCTGGCCGGAGTCCTCCAGCAGCCGGTTGAGCTGCTCGGTGGTGACGACCGCCTCGACCTCGTCCTTCGGCTCGACCCGGAACAGCCGCAGGATGCCCTGGGCGCAGGCGCCGAGGGCCACCGTGATCGGCTTGCACAGACGTGCGAAGTAGACCAGGCCGGGGCTGAGCCACAGCGCGGCCTTCTCCGGGGCGGCCATGGCGAGGTTCTTCGGGACCATCTCGCCGATCACGAGGTGGAAGAAGACCACCGCGGCCAGCGCGATGACGTAGCCCAGCGGATGGATCATGCCGTGCGGGAGGTGGATCCACTCGAACACCGGCTCCAGCAGGTGCGCCACCGTCGGCTCGGCGACCGCGCCGAGCGTCAGGGAGCAGACGGTGATGCCGAACTGTGCGGCGGCCATCATCTGCGGCAGGCGTTCGAGGCCGTACAGCACCTGACGGGCCCGGGCGGTGCCGAGCGGTTCGATCTGGCTGCGGCGGACGGAGACGAGGGCGAACTCGGCGCCGACGAAGAAGCCGTTGGCGAGCACGAGGAGACCCGCGAAGACCAACTGGAGGACGCTCATCGGGCGGCCTCCATCGCGTTCACGGCCGGGACCGTCCTGACCAGGCGGACCCGTTCGGCGCGGTAGTGGCCGACCTGGCGGACCGAGAGCCGCCAGCCGGGCAGCTCGGCCCGGTCGCCGGGGGCCGGGATCCGGCCGAGCAGGTCGGCGACCAGTCCGGCGACGGTCTCGTACGGCCCCTCGGGCACGTCCAGGCCTATGCGCAGCAGGACGTCCACGCGGCAGCTGCCGTCCACGTCCCAGGCGGGCCTGCCGTCCTCGGGCGGGGCCGGGGCCAGCTCGGGTGTGTCCTTGGCGTCGTGCTCGTCACGGACCTCGCCGACGAGTTCCTCGACGATGTCCTCCAGGGTGACCACGCCGGCCGTGCCGCCGTACTCGTCCACGACGACCGCGATGGGCTGCTCGCTGCGCAGCCGCGCGAGCAGGGGCTGGACGGGCAGGGTCTCGGGGACGAGGAGCGCCTTGCGGGCGATCCGGCTGACCGGTGTACGCAGCCGGTCGTGCACGGGGACCGCCAGCGCGTCCTTGAGGTGGGCCATGCCGACGATCTCGTCGATCTTCTCCCGGTAGACGGGGAAGCGGGACAGGCCGGTGGCCCGGGTGAGGTTGACGACGTCCTCGGCGGTGGCCGAGTCCTGCAGGGCGCTCACCTTCACGCGCGGGGTCATGACGTGCTGTGCGGTCAGCTCGCCCAGGGACAGGGTGCGCACGAACAGGTCGGCCGTGTCCTGCTCCAGGGCGCCGGCCTGGGCGGAGTGCCGGGCCAGCGAGACCAGCTCGCCGGGGGTGCGGGCGGAGGCCAGCTCCTCGGCGGGTTCGACGCCGAGGGCGCGGACCAGCCGGTTGGCGACCGCGTTCAGCGCGGAGATCACCGGGCGGAACAGGCGGGCGAAGCGGTGCTGGGGGCCGGCCACGAAGCGCGCGACCTGCAGCGGCCGGGACACCGCCCAGTTCTTGGGCACGAGCTCGCCGATCACCATCTGGATCGCGGAGGCCAGCAGCATGCCGACGACCACGGCGATGCCGGATGCGGCGCCCTCGGGGATGCCGAGCGCGGCGAACGGGCCGTGCAGCAGCCCGGCCAGGGCCGGTTCGGCGAGCATGCCGACGACCAGGGAGGTGATGGTGATGCCGAGCTGGGTGCCGGAGAGCTGGAAGGACAGCTCCTTCAGCGACTCCACGACTGTTCGGGCGCGGGCGTCGCCGTCGGCGGCGGCCTGCTCGGCCTCCGGTCGCTCGACCGTCACCAGGCCGAACTCGGCCGCCACGAAGAAGCCGTTGGCGAGAATCAACAGGAACGCAGCTGCGAGGAGCAGCAGGGAGATGGTCACGCTGCCACCGCCTTCCCGCTCTGTCGGGCAGGGGTGGCGCAGGTACTACAGGACGATCCGTCCATCGCCGGAGAGGGTCACTCCTCGGGTAGCAGGAACCCCTGTGCACCGGGCGGCGCGCAGGGGCGGAGGCGCAGCGAGACGGCCTCCGCCCACCAGATTAATCAAGATCTGGGCTCGTGCGGCAGGGCGGACGGCGCCGAGTGGGCCTCGGCCAGCGCGCGCAGGGTCCTGGCGTCGGCGATGGCCCGCTGCTTGGCGATGCCCGGCTGTATGCCGAGCGCGGGCAGGCTGGTGCCGTCGCTCAGGTCGAGGAACACCCACGGATCGCCCGGCCGGAGGTTCACCCGGAGGATCTCCGCCCAGGCCAGGCGCCGCTTGCCGGCGATGTTCACCACGGTGACGCCGGTCGCGTCGGCGACCACCTTCACCCGGGCCAGCTGGGCGAGCACCCAGAAGATCAGCGCGCCGGTGAGGACGAAGCTGAGCCGCTCCCCCGGGCCGAGCTGCTCCAGCAGCATCGCGATCCCGGATATCACCAGGAAGATCACGACACCGGCGGTGAGCAGGATCGCCCGGGTGTGGCCCGGCCGGAAGGTGACGGGGAGGTCGGGAAGGGAGGTCGGTTCGGACATCGGTCGGCGTACCCCTTACAGGCGGCAGGCGTGGATGGCCGTGGTCAGGATGGCGCGGGCGCCGATGGCGTAGAGGTCGTCCATGATCCGCTGGGCCTCCTTGGCCGGGACCATGGCGCGGACCGCGACCCAGCCCTCGTTGTGCAGCGGGGAGACGGTCGGGGACTCCAGGCCGGGGGTGAGCGCGACGGCCTTCTCCAGCTGCTCGACCCGGCAGTCGTAGTCCATCATCACGTACGTCCGGGCGACCAGGACGCCCTGGAGGCGGCGCAGGAACTGCTGGACCTTGGGCTCCTCGGCGTCGGCGCCGGTGCGGCGGACGACGATCGCCTCGGACTTCATGATCGGCTCGCCGAAGACCTCCAGGCCCGCGTTGCGCAGGCTGGTGCCGGTCTCCACGACGTCGGCGATGACCTCGGCCACGCCCAGCTCGATCGCGGTCTCGACGGCGCCGTCCAGGTGGACGACGGAGGCGTCGATGCCGCCGTCGGCGAGGTGCTTCTGGACGATGCCCTCGTAGGAGGTGGCGACGGTCCTGCCCTTGAGGTCCGCGAGGCCCTCGGCGGTGCCGGGCTTGGCGGCGAAGCGGAAGGTGGAGCGGGCGAAGCCCAGCGGCAGGATCTCCTCGGCGTCGGCGCCGGAGTCGATCAGCAGGTCGCGGCCGGTGATGCCGATGTCGAGGCGGCCGGAGGAGACGTAGATCGCGATGTCGCGGGGGCGGAGGTAGAAGAACTCGACCTCGTTCTCCGGGTCGACGATGCGCAGCTCTTTGGACTCGCGGCGCTGCTGGTAGCCGGCCTCATGCAGCATCTCCGCCGCAGGGCCGGACAGTGAACCCTTGTTGGGGACGGCGATGCGCAGCATGAGGTCGGCTTCCTTTGCTCGTTCTCTACGGGAGGGGGTGGGGGTGCGGCTTACAGGTGGGCGTAGACGTCGTCCAGGCTGATGCCGCGGGCGACCATCATCACCTGGACGTGGTACAGCAGCTGCGAGATCTCCTCGGCTGCCGCCTCCTTGCCCTCGTACTCGGCGGCCATCCAGACCTCGGCGGCCTCCTCGACGACCTTCTTGCCGATGGCATGGACGCCCTTGCCGACCAGCTCGGCGGTGCGGGAGGTGGCGGGATCGCCGTGGGCGGCCTTGTGCTGGAGCTCGGTGAAGAGCTCCTCGAACGTCTTCTTGGACATGGTGAGCCCCACCCTACGCGGTGCAGCCGACTCCTCAGTGCCAGGGTTCGGATACCGAGCGGAGGGTGGCCGCGGTCGACACGGCGGCCGTCACCGCCTCGTGGCCCTTGTCCTCGTTCGAGCCCTCCAGGCCGGCCCGGTCCAGGGCCTGCTCCTCGGTGTCGCAGGTGAGCACGCCGAAGCCGACGGGGACGCCGGTCTCGACGGAGACCTGGGTGAGGCCCTGGGTGACGCCCTGGCACACGTAGTCGAAGTGGGGGGTGCCGCCCCGGATGACGACGCCGAGGGCGACCACCGCGTCGTAGCCGCGGCCCGCGAGGACCTTGGCGGCGACGGGCAGTTCGAAGCTGCCGGGGACCCGGATCAGGGTCGGCTCGTCGATGCCCAGGTCGTGCAGGGCGCGCAGGGCGCCGTCGACCAGACCGTCCATCACCTTCTCGTGCCACTGCGCCGCGATGACGGCGACCCTGAGGTCGCTCACGTTGCGTACGGACAGTTCCGGTGCACCCTTGCCGCTCACGTCTCTCCTAAGTGCTTTCTTGCTTACTGGTTGCCGCAGGTGGCCGACACGGCGGGCGTGTCGAGCCAGGGCAGGTCGTGGCCCATCCGGTCCCGCTTGGTGCGCAGGTACCGGAGGTTGTGCTCGCCGGCCTGGACCGGCATCGGCTCGCGGCCGGTGACCTTCAGGCCGTGGCTGAGCAGCGCGTCGGTCTTCTCGGGGTTGTTGGTCATCAGCCGGACGCCGCGCACGCCGAGGTCGGCGAGGATCTGCGCGCCGGCGCCGTAGTCGCGGGCGTCGGCGGGCAGGCCGAGTTCCAGGTTGGCGTCCAGGGTGTCGCGGCCTTGCTCCTGCAGCTCGTAGGCGCGCAGCTTGGACAGCAGGCCGATGCCGCGTCCCTCGTGCCCGCGCAGGTAGACGACGACGCCCCGGCCCTCGGCCTGGATGCGCTCCAGGGCGGTGTCCAGCTGGGGGCCGCAGTCGCAGCGCAGGGAGGCGAAGACGTCGCCGGTGAGGCACTCGGAGTGGACGCGGACCAGGACGTCCTCGCCGTCGCCGATCTCGCCGTGGACGAGGGCGACGTGCTCGACGCCGTCGACGGTGGACCGGTAGCCGTAGGCGGTGAAGGTGCCGTGCCGGGTGGGCAGGCGGGTCTCGGCCTCGCGGCGGACGGTGGGCTCGCTGCCCCGGCGGTAGGCGATCAGGTCCTCGATGGAGATGATCGTCAGGCCGTGCTTGCGGGCGAACGGCACCAGTTCGGGCAGGCGCAGCATCCGGCCGTCCTCGCCGGCGATCTCCACGATGGCGCCGGCCGGGCGCAGGCCCGCGAGCCGGGCCAGGTCGACGGCGGCCTCGGTGTGGCCGTTGCGGACCAGGACGCCGCCCGCCCTGGCGCGCAGCGGGAAGACGTGGCCGGGGCGGACGAGGTCGGCGGGTTCCGCGGTGCCGCTCGCCAGGAGCTGGAGGGTGGTGGCGCGGTCGGCGGCCGAGATGCCGGTGGTCACGCCGTAGGCGGCGGAGGCGTCCACCGAGACGGTGAAGGCGGTCTTCATGGACTCGGTGTTGTCCTCGACCATCTGCGGCAGCCGCAGCCGGTCCAGCTCCTCGCCCTCCATGGGCGCGCAGATCAGGCCCCGGCACTCGCTCATCATGAAGGCGATGATCTCGGGGGTGGCCTTCTCCGCGGCGATGACGAGGTCGCCCTCGTTCTCCCGGTCCTCGTCGTCCACGACGACCACCGGGCGGCCCGCCGCGATGTCGGCGATGGCCTGCTCGACCGGGTCGAGCGCGAAGTTCTCCAGGTCGTTGCCGTCGTACAGCAGCGGTGCCGAGGTCATGCCGGCGCTCCTTCCAGTACGGGCTGCGGGCCCCGGCGGGAGCGCAGCCACCAGTCGCGCATGCCCCACAGGACGAGTGCGCCGTAGATGACGTAGACGAAGCCCGAGAAGGCGTAGCCGTTGGCGAAGTTGAGGGGGACGCCGACGACGTCGACGAGCAGCCAGGCGAACCAGAACTCCACCATGCCCTTGGCCTGGGCGTACATCGCGACGATGGTGCCGACGAAGATGTAGGCGTCGGGCCAGGGGTCCCAGGACAGCTTCGGGTAGGCGGTGAAGAGCAGGGCGACGGCGACCGTGCCGGCGGCGGCCGCGCCGAGCATCGCCGCGCGCTCGGGCCAGGTGGCGAACCGGGGCGTGATGTGGCCGTCCGCGGACCGGTCCCTGGTGCGCTGCCACTGCCACCAGCCGTACAGGGCGACGGCCATGACGACGGCCTGCTTGCCGGCGCTGCCGGTGAGGTGGCCGTAGAAGGCGGCGAAGAGGACGAGGCCGGACAGGAACTGGACGGGCCAGGTCCACAGGGAGCGGCGCCAGCCGAGGGCGAGGGTGATGAGGCCCAGGATGTTGCCGATCATGTCCGACCAGATGATGTGCTGGCCGAAGAGGGTGAACGCCTCGGAGTTCATCCAGTTCACTTGGCGTCCCCCCGCGCACGGTCGCCGAGGAGCCGCTCGACGTACTTGGCGATGACGTCCACCTCGAGGTTGACCGGGTCGCCGGGCTGCTTCACGCCGAGCGTGGTGAGGGCGAGGGTGGTCGGGATGAGGCTGACGGTGAAGTGGTCCGGGCCGGCGTCGACGACGGTGAGGCTGATGCCGTCGACGGTGATGGAGCCCTTCTCGACGACGTACCGGGAGAGTTCGGCGGGGAGCGAGATCTTGACGATCTCCCAGTTCTCCGAGGGCTTGCGCTCCAGGATCTCGCCGGTGCCGTCCACGTGCCCCTGCACGATGTGGCCGCCGAGGCGGGCGCCGACGGCGGTGGGGCGTTCCAGGTTGACGCGGGAGCCGGCGGTGAGCGCGCCGAGGCTGGAGCGGTTCAGGGTCTCGGCCATGACGTCGGCGGTGAACTCGTCACCCTCGTGCTCCACGACGGTGAGACACACCCCGTTCACGGCGATGGAGTCGCCGTGCTGCGCGCCCTCGGTCACGACGGGGCCGCGGAGCCGGAAGCGGGAGGCGTCGCCGAGGTTCTCGACGGCGGTGACCTCACCCAGCTCTTCGACGATTCCGGTGAACACTTCCCGGGTCCTCCTGCCTCTTCGGGCACGGACTCCGGGGCCTGTCGATGACGACAGAATGTACGGGTGAGCACACACCGGGGGCGTCGCCGGAACGGACCGTCCTGACATGGACGAGTCCCGATACGGCGGCGCGCACACGGAAAACGCATGCCCGCCCGCCGCGCACTGCCTCCCATCCGGACTTTAACCGTCGGTCCAGGAATTTCACCTGGTCAACCGGCCGCTGGAAGCGACCGGGTCGCGGACTGTAACCGCCGGTTCGGACTTTCACCGACCCCGGAGTGCGCTGCTTCTGGTACAGGGCCAGTGTGCCACGCCCGGCACTCGTCCAGACGGGTGATCGGTGTGGGCTCGCTCACAGTGCGTACCGCTCGTTTCGCGTGGCGCAACCATGCTGGTCAACTGGCTGGAACCGGAGGTGGGTTGAGCTTGGTCCGGACCCATTGACCGTACTGGTCTAGTCCTTTTAGGGTGCGGACGGGCCCGGCGGCGGTGACGACGGCCCTTGCCCGCCGCCGGGTCGCCAGGGGCTTCTGGCCGGCCCGTGTCACATTCCCGGGGCTCCGATCTGTCCTAGGCGACGAAGGGCACTCCGGACGGGGGTGCCCCGTGTCCGAGGGGACGGAGAACGGCATGACCACGATCCTGGTGACCGGCGGAACCGGAACGCTCGGCCGGCTTGTCACGCAGCGGCTGCGGGCGGACGGCCACGAGGTGCGGGTGCTCAGCCGGCACACCCAGCCGTACGCCGTCGACCTGCGCGCGGGCGGTGCCGGCCTGGACGCGGCGCTGGCCGGCGTGGAGACGGTCGTGCACTGCGCGAGCACGCCCCGGGGCGGCGACGAGCAGGCCGCCCGGAATCTGCTCGCGGCGGCCCGGGGGGCCGGGGTGGGCCATCTGGTGTACATCTCCATCGTCGGCGTGGACCGGGTGCCGTTCGGCTACTACCGGAGCAAGCTCGCCGTGGAGCGGCAGGTCGAGGAGTCCGGGCTCGGCTGGACCGTGCTGCGGGCGACCCAGTTCCACGACCTGGTGGTCACGCTGCTCCAGGGACTGTCCAAGGCGCCGGTGCTGGCGGTCCCGGCGGGGGTGCCGGACCAGCCGGTCGAGGTGGCCGAGGTGGCCGAACGGCTGGCGGAGCTGGCGCTCGGGGCGCCGGCCGGGCGGGTGCCGGACCTGGCCGGCCCGGAGGTCCGTACGTTCGACTCGCTGGCCCGCGCGTATCTGCGGGCGACGGGCCGGCGCCGGCCGGTGGTGCGGGTGCCGCTGGCCGGGAAGGCGTACCGGGCCTTCCGCGCGGGCTGGCACCTGGCGCCGGAGCGGGCGGTGGGCGAGGTGACCTTCGAGGAGTACCTGGAGCGGCGGTTCGGGCGGGGGCCGGTACAGTCGCCCGCATGACGGCACCGGTGATCCGTGCGATCGAGTGGGACGGGACGGCCTGGGACGACCCCACCGCGGACCAACTCCATGACCTGCTGGCCGACATGAGCCTGACGTGGCGGTTCGTCATCGTGGAGCGGCTCGACCGGGAACCGGCCGACCAGCACTACATGCAGGTGTACCTCAACGACGACCTGAGCTACCAGGTGGAGTACCGCGAGGGCGGCCCGGACCGGCACTTCCAGGCCCGGGTGCCCCGCGAGAGCGACACGGCCGCCGTGGAGCCCGTGGCCGAGGTGGTGCAGGCCTGGGCCTTCGGCCGACCAGGCTGGCGGGAGGCACTCCCCTGGACCCCGTGGCCACCACAAGACCGCCCACACCCCTGAAGCTCCCAGCCCACGGCACCTCTGAGCCCACCCGCCCTCCCGTCTCCGGGGTGGGCGGGTGGCAGCCGGAAGCGCCGCCGCGGCCCCGAGACGACCCGCCGGCTCACCCCGGCGCCGCGAACAGCTCTCCCTGCCCACGCTCCTGGGCAGGCTCCAGCCGGAAGCGCCACCGCAGCACCGAGTCCAGCCGAAAGAGCCGCCGCGCTCCTGAGGCCAACCGCCCTCCCGCCTCCGGGCCTCGGCGGATGACAGCCGCGAGAGCCGCCACAGCCCTGCGATCACCCGTCCGCCCACCTCCCGGCCCGGGCAGGTGACAGCCGCAAGCCGCCACAGCTCGGAGGCCAGCCGGCCAAGCCGCCGCAGTCCCCCGGTCACCCGCCCGCCCGCTCCGGCGGCGCGAACAGCTCTTCCTACGCAGCCCTCTGGGCGGACGCCAGCCGGAAGCGCCGCCGCGATCCTGCGGCCAGCCACCCGCCCGCCTCCCGGCCTGAGCTGGTGACAGCCGCAAGCACCGCCACAGCCCGAGGCCAGCCGGCCAAGCCGCCGCAGTCCCGCGGTCAGCTCGTCCGCTCCGTTGGTGCGAAGAGTTCGTCCTGGGCGCGGTCCCGGGCGGTGAGGAGGGCGCCGCGTAGGACGGCCGTTCCGCCGAGGCTGCTCGTGCGTACCTCGGTGACCAGTGGTGACATCCGGCGCAGGCGTTCCTCCACCAGGCCGGCGAGCACCGCTCCCCCGGCCTGCCCGACCTCGCCGCCGAGCACCACGCAGCCGGGGTCCAGAACGGCCACCACGGAGGCGACGCCGACGGCGACCCGATCGGCCAGGGCCCGCAGGAAGCGAGCGGCGGGAGCATCGCCTGTCACCGCGCGGGCGGCGCCCGGCGCCCCCGTCACCTCCGCCACGGCTGCCCGGACCACCTCCGCCGCCCCCGGGCCGTCCGGCGAGGGCGGGGCCGGGAGGTCGTGCCGGGTCGCCAGGGCGGTGATCGCCGCCGCCCCGGTCAGGGAGTGGAAGCCGCCGGCGCAGTCGGTCGCCGCGGGGAGGGTGTCGGTGCCCGGGACCGGGAGGAAGCCGATCTCGCCGGTGCCGCCGGAGGCTCCGCGGCGCAGGGTGCCGTCCAGCACGACCGCGGCGCCGACGCCGTGGCCGAGCCAGAGCAGGACGAAGGTGTCCCGGTCCCGGGCGGCACCCTCCCGCTGTTCGGCGAGGGCGGCCAGGTTGGTCTCGTTCTCCACGGTGACCCGGGCGCCGGGCAGCCGGTCCTGGAGGGCGGTGGCCAGGCTGCGGTGCCAGGCGGGCAGCCCGGCCGAGTCCCGCAGGTCACCGGTGGCGGGGTCGATGAGGCCGGGCGCGCCGATACCGACGGTGTGCAGCCGGTCGGCGCCGGCCTCCTTCAGGGCTTGTTCCACGGCGGCCACGGCCTGTTCCACGGCGGGACCGGTCCCGGTGTCCCCGCCGATCGGCACGGACGCCTCGGCGAGCACCCGCCCGAGCAGGTCGGAGACGAGGACGAGGACCCCCTGGGTGCGGACGTCGAGCGCGGCGAGGTGGGCGCGGTCGGCGACGATGCCGTAGAGCCGGGCGTTGGGCCCCCTGCGCTGGGCGCCGGACTCGCCGACCACCGTGATCAGCCCGGCGGCCGTGAGCCGGTCGACCAGGTCGGCGACCGTCGGCCGGGACAGTCCGGTGAGCTGCTTCAACTGCCCTGCCGTGAGCGGGCCTTCCTGCTGCAGCAGCCGCAGGGCCAGCCGGTCGTTGATGGCCCGGGCGGTACTGGGTGATGCGGGCATGACGGGATCCTCCCAGATCGCCGGATCGCCGGATCGCCTGAGCTGCGACCGCTATCTATCAGGCAGGGTTCCTGATAGTTTACGGCGCGTCGCATCGGAGTGGGGCCGGGCACTCCCGGGGAGGGGCAGGATCGTGAGTGACGTGACGTACACGCCGGACGAGGTCAGGCGCGCCCGCTACGCCGTGGCGGCCGTGTTCGCCGTGCACGGCGCCGTGACCGGCTCGTTCGCGACCCGCGTGCCGTGGGTCCAGGAGCACGCCTCGCTCGGTGCCGGCCAGCTGGGCTTCGCGCTGGCGTTCACGGCGTTCGGCGCCTCCTGCGCAATGCCGCTGGCCGGCCGGATCAGCCACCGCTTCGGCAGCCGTACGGCGCTGCGCGGGCTGCTCGCGCTGTGGACGCTGTCCCTGGTGCTGCCGTCGGTCGCGCCGAACCTGCTCACCCTGTGCCTGGCGATGTTCGCCTACGGCGCGTCCGCGGGCATGGCCGACGTGGCGATGAACGCGCTCGGCGTGGAGGTCGAGCGGCGGCTCGGCAAGTCGATCATGTCGGGGCTGCACGGAATGTGGAGCGCGGGCGCCCTGATCGGCTCGGCGGCCGGCACCCTCGCCGCGCATCTCGGTTCGGACGCGCGCCTGCACTTCGCGCTCGCGGCGGCCGTCCTCACCCTGCTCGGGTTCGTGGTCTGCGCCTGGGTGCTGGACCTTCAGCCCGCCGAGGACGAGGAGCCGCCGCCGCGGTTCGCGCTGCCCCCGCGCTCGGCCCTGCTGATCGGCGCGGTCGGCTTCTGCGCGGTGTTCGCGGAGGGCGCCAGCCTCGACTGGTCGGCGGTGTACCTGCGGGACCGGCTGGAGGGTTCGGCCGGGCTGGCGGCGGCCTCCACGACCGGGTTCATGCTGACCATGGCGGTGGCCCGGATCGCCGGGGACGCGGTGGTGAACCGTTTCGGCGCGGTCCGCACCGTGCGGGCCGGCGGTGTCCTGGCCGGGCTGGGCGGGCTGCTGGTCGTGCTCGCCGGGCATCCGGCGGTGGCGATGGCCGGGTTCGCGCTGATGGGCCTCGGCATCGCGGTGGTCGTCCCGCTCTGCTTCGCGGCGGCCGGGCACGCCGGCCCCAACCCCAGCCAGGCCATCGCGGGCGTGGCGACCATCACCTACACCTCGGGCCTGATCGCGCCGAGCCTGATCGGCGGGGTGGCCCAGGCGACCAGCCTGGTGGTCTCCTTCGCGGTGGTGACGGTGCTGGCCTGCGGGCTCGCGGTGTTCGCGGGCGTGCTGCGCACCGCCGAGCGCGGGGGCGGCGGGGAGGTCAGTGCGCGGGCCGCAGCAGTTCCCGACCCGCGGCCCTGAAGGTCTCGCTCCAGGGCGCGGGGCGCATGGTCGTCGCGTCCAGCCGGACCAGCACCCGGGTGCCGTGGGCGTAGGTCTCGGTCCCGTCGGCCGAGCAGAAGCGGAAGCCGTAGGTGAGCCCGGTCGTACCGAGCCGTTCCAGCCAGAGGTGGACGGCGTAGGTGCCGGGGCTGGTGACCGGGGCCAGGTAGGTGATGCGCAGTTCCTTCACGGCGTTGCACGCGTCACCGGCCGCCACCCAGTCGCCGTCGAAGCGGACCCCGTGCTCGCCCCACAGCTCGGTCCAGGCGCGCTCGACCATCAGGGGGTAGCGGGCGTTGTGGAGCAGCCCGAGCGCGTCGAGGTCGTCGAAGTGGACGGTGACGGGGATCAGCCGGCCGTGGGAGACGGCGGGGGCGGTCGGGGCTTCGGCGGTCACGGGAAGGGCTCCTGAGCAGCGCGGGCGGGGTGGTGACACCCCCGTACCCGATCATACTAAGCGACCGCTCAGGAGCCCGGCGGGGCGGTGGGGCGGGCGGGGACTCAGCCCGCGATCGAGTCCAGTTGCTCGGCGGCGGGCCGCAGCGCCCACAGGTCTCCCCCGGGCGGCGCCTCCAGCCTGGACACGGCCGCCCGGGCCGCCGGGTCACCGGCGTCGGCCGCCGCGTGCACGACGTCGGTCGCCGCGTACCGGTGGAACTCCAGCTCGGGGTGGGGCCAGGCGGCGGCGCCGGTCGCGGCCGGCAGCAGGTAGTCGACGGCCTGGGACAGGCTCTGCCCGTCCGGCCCCGTGTAGGCCCAGAGGTCCACGCCCACGTGCCGGCCGATGGCGGCGAGCCGGGTGTAGGCGACCAGGTCGAACGTCGAGTAGTGCCAGCTGCGGGTGCGGGCCAGCTCCTGCGGCTGGCTGCCGTCGGCCGCGATCTGCGGGTCGATCCGGCGGGCGCGCGCGTCCAGCACGGTCCGCCGGGCGAGCGCGGTGTCGCCGGTGGCGTGGGCGAGGGCGGCGAGCTGCAGGTCGTAGAAGGTGCCGTGGTTGTTGGCGGCGGCGCCCTCCTGCCGGCCGAAGTCGCTGTTCTCCAGCCAGTCGCGGAACTCCTTGTTCCAGGTGTCCATCGCGGTACGGTCCGCGGCCGCCCACCCCGGAGCGCCGGCGGCGAGGATCGCCTGCGCGTCCAGGACGGCGGTGTACGACTGCGAGAAGTCGATGATGCCGATGGCCCGGCCGTCGTACCGGCAGGGGATGAACTGGGCGTGGTCGAGGTCGGGGTTCATCCGGGTGGCCTGGTCGAGGAACCAGGTGCGCAGGATCTGCCCGGCCTTCTCGGCGTAGCTCCGCCGGCCCGTGTAGTACCAGGCGAGTGCGAGGTCGTACGTCGAGTCGAAGACCTTCTCGGCGTCCTGGCGGTCCGTGCCGGTGTCGACCTCCGGGTTGCGCTGCCCGTCGCGCTGGACGTACGGGCAGCCCCAGGGGTTGTCCGCGGTGGGGGCGGTGGTGGGCCACCAGTAAGGGGCCTGGCTCAGGTAGTCGTGGACGTCGCCGCCGGGGGCGGGCCTCGGCTTGTCGACGACTGTCCAGGGGCCCTGGTCCAGCCAGGCGTCCGCGCGCGCGGTGAGGGCGGCGAGGGTGCGCCGGAGCCGGGGGTCGTGGGCGAGCCGGGCCCGGGTCTGCTGGAGGCGGGTGCCGTCGAGGACGACGGTGTGCGGGGTCCTGGGCGGTGCCGCCTGGGCGGAGGGGGCGAGCAGGGCACCGAGGGCCAGCAGGGCGGCGAGGAGCACGGCCGCACGGGGTCTTCCACTCATCCGGGCACTCCGACCTTCGATCAGCTTCGACGAGCTGGATCAGATATGTGAACGTGATTCACGAACGGGACCGTGTGAGCGTAAAGCCGCCCGTTACCCCTGACAATGGTTCGGACCTCTTCATCACGTACAGAGAAAGCGAAACCCCACCATGGACCTCGGCGTGCGCTGGAAGCTGCACGGTGACGGGCGCACGCCCGCACCGGGAGCGGTGGTACGCCCCGACGAACGTCTCTCCTGGCCCCGCACCGTGGGCCTGGGCGCCCAGCACGTGGTCGCGATGTTCGGCGCCTCCTTCGTGGCCCCGGTGCTCATGGGCCTGGACCCGAACCTGGCGATCATGATGTCGGGCGTGGCGACCATGATCTTCCTGCTCGCCACCCGCGGCCGGGTGCCGAGCTACCTCGGCTGCTCCCTGTCGTTCGTGGGCGTGGCCGCCGTCATCCGCGCCCAGGGCGGCACCAGCGCGACCGTGACCGGTGCGGTCCTCGTCGTCGGCGTCGTGCTGTTCCTGGTGGGCCTCGCCGTGCAGCGCTTCGGCGCGCGGATCATCCATGCCGCCATGCCGCCGATCGTGACCGGCGCGGTCGTCATGCTGATCGGCTTCAACCTGGCCCCGGTGACCGCCTCCACCTACTGGCCGCAGGACCAGTGGACGGCCCTGCTGGTCATGCTCTTCACCGGCCTGGCGGTGGTCTGCCTGCGCGGATTCTGGTCCCGGATCGCGATCTTCCTCGGCCTGGTCTTCGGCTACGGGATCTCCTGGGCGTTCGACCGGATCTTCGGCCCGATCCACTCGACGGACCCGAGCGGCAAGGTCACCGACCACTTGCGGCTCGACCTCTCCGGCGTCTCCAAGGCCGACTGGATCGGCCTGCCGCACTTCCACGGACCGTCCTTCCAGTGGTCGGCGATCCTGGTCGCGCTGCCGGTGGTCATCGCCCTGGTCGCCGAGAACGCGGGCCACGTCAAGGCGGTCGGCGAGATGACCGGCGACCCGCTGGACGACAAGCTCGGTACGGCGATCTCGGCGGACGGCGTCGCCTCCGTGCTGTCGACGGCCGTCGGCGGACCGCCCAACACCACCTACTCCGAGAACATCGGCGTGATGGCCGCGACCCGCGTCTACTCCACCGCCGCATACTGGGCCGCCGCCGGCTTCGCGCTCCTCTTCGGTGTCTGCCCGAAGTTCGGCGCGGTCGTCGCCGCGATCCCGGGCGGTGTCCTCGGCGGCATCACCGTGATCCTCTACGGCATGATCGGCCTGCTCGGCGCGCAGATCTGGCTGCACGCCAGGGTGGACCTGCGCAACCCGCTGAACCTGGTGCCGGCCGCCGCGGGCATCATCATCGGCGTCGGCAACGTCACCATGAAGTTCACCGACACCTTCTCGCTCAGCGGCATCGCCCTCGGCACCCTGGTCGTCATCACCGGCTACCACGCGCTGCGCGCCTTCGCCCCGGCCCACCTCAAGCAGCAGGAACCGCTGCTGGACGAGGGCACCTCCGCCTACGACCGGGAGGCGGACGCGGAGCCGGGCACCCGGGCGCCGCGCGCCGAGCCGTAAGCCCGGGGTTCCCCCGTTCCGGCGAAGCACCGGGCCGGTCGGCACGCCGGCCGGCCCCGGGCTGGGACCCTTCCCCCATGGCCCGGTCGGAAACCCTCACCACCCCCGTCGACGCCGTCGTCGCGCGGATGCGCGCACTCGACGCGGCCCTGCCCGCACGGGACGGTGTCGCCGTGTTCAACCGCGTCTACCTCGCCGTCACCGAGGAGATCGACCGCCGCCTGGACGCCGGGCGCTTCCCGGACCCGCGCGCGGCGACCGCGCTGGACGTGCGGTTCGCCGAGCGGTACCTGGCCGCGGTCGACGCGGCGGCAGCGGACCGCCGCCCGCCCGCCTGCTGGCGGCCGCTGTTCCAGCTCCGCCGCCATCCCGGGGTACGGCCGCTGCAGTTCGCGCTGGCCGGTATCAACGCCCACATCGGGCACGACCTGGCGCTGGCCGTGGTCGACGCCTGCCGGACGCTCGGCTGCGAACCGGGCGACCTGGAGGACGAGTTCGACCGCGTGGGCGATCTCCTCGTGTCGCTGGAGGAACGCATCCGCGAGGATCTGATGCCGGGCCCCGACCTGCTCCAGATCGCCGACCCGCTCACCCATCTGCTGGGCTCCTGGAGCCTGGAGCGGGCACGGGACGCGACCTGGGCCGCGGCCCGGGCGCTGTGGGCGCTGCGGCACTGCGCCGACGTGGCCGAGGAGCTCACCGAACGGCTGGACGCGGCGGTCGGTTTCGCGGGCCGGATGCTGCTGACACCGCTGGCCGACTGAGACTCCGGGTATGGAAAAGGCGCGGGCGGCCGGAGTCCGTGGCCGGCCGCCCACGCCTTGGTCGTTCTCCCGGGTCAGTCCTCGGGGAGTTCCACGGGCGCGATCTCGTCGTAGACGTCACCCGGGCCCGGGTTCGCCGCGTCGGTCGTGCCGCCGAAGTGGTGCATGACGCCCCACACCGCGTTCAGCGCGGTCTGGACGGCGCCCTCGGCCCAGCCGGCCGTCCAGGAGATGTCGTCGCCGGCGAGGAAGATGCCCCGCTTGTCCTCGGGCAGCCGGTCCTGCATGAAGTGCGTGAACAGGCGCCGCTGGTAGCGGTAGTGGCCGGGCAGGTTGGCCTTGAAGGCGCCCATGAAGTAGGGCTCGTTCTCCCAGGAGACGGTCACCGGGTTGCCGATGATGTGCTTCCTGATGTCGACCTTCGGGTAGATCTCGCCGAGCGACTTCAGCATGACCTCCATCCGCTCGTTCGCGGACAGCGGCAGCCACTTCAGGCTGTCGTCGCACCAGGTGTAGGACAGGCAGATCACGGCGGGCTTGTCCGGGCCGTCGTCCAGCAGGTAGGTGCCGCGGGTCATGCGGTCGGTGAGCGTCATCGACATGACGTCCCGGCCGGTCTCCTCGTCCTTGTCCAGCCAGAACGGCCGGTCCACCGGCACGAAGAGCTTGCTGGACTCCATGTAGTGGGTGCGCTCGATCGCGGTCCAGTGGTCGATCGGGAACAGCGAGTCGTCGCAGGCGATCTTGGACAGCAGCATCCAGGACTGGGCGGTGAAGATCGCCGCCTGGTAGGTGCGGATGTCGCCGTTGGCGTCGGTCACGGTGATCCGGTTGCCGGCGGTGCGGTGCAGCCGGGTCACGGCCGGCAGCGGCTCGCCGCCCTCGTGCAGCGTGGCGAGCGAGGTGCCGTACGGCCAGTGGACGATCTTCTCCGGCGCGCGCTCCCACAGGCGCAGCGGCAGCTGCTGCGAGCCGCCGACGATGCCGCGGTGGTGGTCGTCGGCCTCGGTGTAGACGACGCGGAGGATCTCCAGGATGGAGTTCGGGAAGTCGGTGTCCCAGCCGCCGGTGCCGAAGCCGACCTGGCCGAAGATCTCGCGGTGCCGGAAGGACTTGAAGGCCTCGGAGTCGCAGAGGAAGCCGTAGAACGTCTGGTTGTCGAGCTTCTCGACCAGCTTCGCCCAGATCTCGCGGATGCGCGGCACGTCCCGCTCGCGCATCGCGCGGTTCATGTCGGAGAAGTCGGCGCCCTCCTCGAGGCACTTGCCCCAGGCCGCGGCGACGTCCCGGTACACCTGGGGCAGGTCGTCGATGGTCTCGGCGTAGTGCGACTCGCCCTTGAGGTCCACGACCGTCGAGGGGGTCGCCTCGGCGAGCGGGTTCGGGAAGGGCCTGGTCTCCAGGCCGACCATGTCGATGTAGTGCTGGAGGGCGGTGGAGGACGGCGGGAAGCGCATCGCGCCCATCTCGGCGGTCAGCGAGTCGTCGCAGCCCTCGAAGCCGACCGTGCGCAGCCGGCCGCCGATCTGGTCGGCCTCGTAGACGACGGGCTTGAGGCCCATCTTCATCAGCTCGTAGGCGGCCACGATGCCGGACAGGCCGCCGCCGATGATCGCGACCTCGGTGCCGTGCTCCGTCGCCGGGATCTGGCCGAGGCCCGCCGGGTGGGCGAGGAAGTCGTCGTAGGCGTACGGGAAGTCCGGGCCGAACATGGTGATCGGCGGCTGCTGCTCGTCGGTGTGCTCGACGGCGTTGGGCACCGTGGACGTCATGGGGTACGGACTCCTTGCACGAAAGAACTCGGGGGGAAGTTCGGGGGGAAGCTCAGGGGGTTCAGACGAGGGACCCGTACAGACCGGGGCGGCGGTCCTTCAGGTACGGGTTGGCCTCACGGGAGGCGGCGAGGAAGGCGGGGTCGACGTCGGCGACGATCAGCTCCTCGCCACGGCCGGCGCGGCTGCGGGCGATCCCATCGGGCCCGGCGAGGGCGGAGAGCCCGAAGAACTCGAACTCGCCCTCGGTGCCGACCCGGTTGACGTACGCCACGTACATCTGGTTCTCCCAGGCCCGCACCGGCACCATGGCCTCGGCGACGAACTGGAAGGGGTGCATGTTCGCCGTCGGCACGACGAGCAGGTCGGTGCCGGCCAGGGCGTGGGCGCGGGCGTTCTCCGGGAACTCGACGTCGTAGCAGATCATGAGGCCGACGGTCAGGCCGCCCAGCCGGGCCTGGACGAGCGACTGCTCGCCCGGGGTGAAGTGCTCGCGCTCGGCGCAGCCGAAGAGGTGGGTCTTGCGGTAGTTCGCCAGACGGGTGCCGTCGGCGGAGACCATCTGGGCGGAGTTGTAGACGGTCTCGCCGTCCCGCTCCGGGTAGCCGTAGACGACGGCCAGCCCGTGCCGGGAGGCGATCGCGGCGATCGCGTCGGCGGAGCGGCCGTCGGCCGGCTCGGCGAGGCGGGCGATGTCGTCGCCGATCGCGTACCCGGTGAGGAACATCTCCGGCGCGGCCAGCAGCCCGGCGCCCGCGGCGGCGGCCCGGCCCGCGGCCTCGTCGAGCACCTTGAGGTTCTCGGCGACAGAACCGGGGCGGCCGGAGCTCTGGAGCAGGGCGGTGCGCATGGGGGCATCCTCACCGAACGGGAAGTTTGGGGGTCAGAAAGACGGTACGGTCGGCGCGCTCGGCCGGACAAGCAGGAGCCGTTGCGCGCCGGTGCGCGGTTCGTTGCGTGGGGCGGGGGTCGGACGGCGATTCGTTGCGTCCCCGCGGCCGACGGCTGGGCCCGCCCCGGGGACGGCCGCGCGCCGACGGCCGGTGGCTGCTTCCCGGAGCGCGCGGCTGACCTGCGAGACCGGGCCCCGGAACACGCGGCTGACCTGCGAGACCGGGCCCCGGAACACGCGGCTGACCGGCGGGACGGACCGGCTACAGCTCCCGCAGCCGCTGCACGATCTCGCGCAGCAGCCCCGGGTCGGCCTCCGGTCCGGCGACCGGGAGGCGGCGGGGCGCGTCGACGCGGATCAGGCCCGCGTCGGCCAGGTCGCCGAGGAGGACGCGGACCACGGTCAGGGGCAGGTCGGCGTCCGCGGCCAGCTCGGCCACGGGGCGGGGGCCGCGGCGGACCAGGGCCAGCAGGGCGGCCGGGGCGTGGTCGAGGCCGGTGTCCGGTTCGCCGGTGTCCAGCGCGGTGACCCGGGACATCAGGTCCAGGCCGTGCCGGCCCTCGGGCCGGGTACGGCCCCGGGTCACCGTGTAGGGGCGCACCATCGGCCCGGTCTCGTCCTCGTACCAGTGTTCGTCGTTCACGGCGGGATCACGGCGTGGTGCGGGTGGCGGCGTCCAGGTGGCGGCCGAGGCGGCGGACCAGCAGGGCCATCTCGTGGGCGAGCTGGCCGACGTCGGTGCCGGCCTCGCTCAGCACGGCGAGCCGGCTGCCGTGCCCGGCCGGGGTGATGAAGAGGTAGGCGTCGTCCAGCATCACCATGGTCTGCCGCACCGCCCCCGCGGCGAACCGCTCCCCCGCGGACCGGGCCAGCCCGTGGAAGCCGGAGCAGACGGCGGCCAGATGCTCGATGTCCCGCCGGCGCATGCCCTCCGAGCTGCTGAGCGGGAGGCCGTCGGCGGTCAGCAGCACGGCCTGGCGGACGTCGCCGGTGCGGTCCACGAGGTCGTCCAGCAGCCAGCCGAGGTCCGTGCCGGGCACCCCGGCGAACTGCTCGCTGTCCTGCTCGTCACCGTGCATCGTCGGTGTCCGTCCCTTCGTCTGCGGGGTGGGTGGCGGTCTCCACGTCGTCCTGGGCGTCACGGGACACGGGCAGCCCCTTGCGTCCCCGGTCCAGGCCACGCTGGAAGGCTCCGAAGATCGCCCGCATCTCCTCGGCCCCCACCTCCCGCCGCACCGCGCCGCCGTCCCGAACCGGCTCGTCCCGCAACTCGGCCGCGAGCGACGCCTGCCGGGTGCGGGTGGGGAGGGCGGGAGCGGGGCGGGCCGTGGGGGCGGCCGAGTGCGACGGCGAGACCCCGGGCCCGGTCCCGGGCCGGTCGGCCTGGTCCGCATCACCTGCGGCCGGGGGCTCGGCAACGGCCGCCGGGCCTGGTCCGGGCGCGGGCGGCGGACCCGTCCGTCGCCGCGTCGGCAGGTGCCGCACGACGCCTGCGGGGGCTTCGGCCGGTTCCGGCGGCCCGGGCTGCTCCGGTGGCCGCTGCCGCCGTACCCCGGCGGCCAGTACCGTCGCGGGCAGGCGGACCACTGCCGTCGTGCCCCCGTAGGGGGAGTCCTGGAGGGTGACCTCGATGGCGTGGCGGGCGGCGAGGCGGGCGACGACGTACAGGCCGAGGCGGTCGTGTCGGGTGGGGTCGAAGGCGTCGGGGTCGGAGAGGGTCCGCTGGGCGGCGGCGCGCGCGGCGGCGTCGAGGCCGAGCCCGCGGTCGTCGATCTCCACCACGAACCCGTCGCCGGCCGGCCGGGTGCGCAGGGTCACCCGGGTGTGCGGCGGCGAGAACACCGTGGCGTTCTCCAGCAGCTCGGCGATCAGGTGGACGACGTCGGCGACCGCGTCCGCCGCCACGCCCACCTCGGGCATCGGCGGTACGGCGACGCGCGTGTAGGCCTCGATCTCGCCGACGGCGGAGGCGACGACGTCCGCGAGCGGCACGGGCCGGCGCCAGCGGCGGCCGGGCGCGGCCCCGGAGAGGATGATCAGGCTCTCGGCGTGCCGGCGCATGCGGGTGGTCAGATGGTCGATGCGGAACAGCTCGCGTAGCACGTCCGGGTCGTCGGTGCGCCGCTCCAGCGTGTCGACGAGCTTCAGTTGCCGGTGCACCAGCGCCTGGTTGCGGCGCGCGATGGTGAGCAGCACCGCGAACTGCCCGCGGCGCAGGGTGGCCTGCTGGACGGCGGCCTCCATGGCGGCCAGCCGCGCGGTGTTGAAGGACCGACCGACCTGCCCGATCTCGTCGTCGCGGACCTCGTCGGCGGCGAGCGGCGGCGCCTCGGCGACCGCGTCCACCTCCTCACCGGCGCTCAACCGCCGCATGACGTCGGGCAGTTGCCGTGTGGCCAGTACGTCGGCGGCGTCCCGCAGGGTCTCCAGCCGGCGGGAGATCCGGCGCGCCCCGCGCACCGCGAACCACAGCGACAGCCCTGCGGCGGCCAGCCCGGCCGCGCCCACGACGGCCGCCTTGGCCAGCTCCCGGTAGGCGAAGGCGCGGCCGCGGGCCGCCGAGTTCTCCGCCGAACGCGTGCACAGCTGCATGTACCGCCGCACGGCGTGGTCGGTGGTCGACCGCCAGGTGTCCGCCGCGACGGCCGTGCCGGCGCCGGCCGCACCGGCCCGCAGCAGCGCGTCCTCGCCGCGCACCAGCGAGCGGTGCAGCCCGCCGCGCCGGAACTCCTCGAACAGGGCGCGCGAGTCGGCGGGCAGGTCGGGCACGTAGGTCCGCTCGAAGACGCGCCGGTCCTCGATGGTCGCGGTGAGGGCGTCGTACTGCCGGCCGGTCAGCGTGCCGGCCGCCCGCGCCCCGGCGACCAGGGCGTCCTCCCGGGAGAGGAACTCGCGGACCCGGACCAGTTCGATGACGACCTGCGCCTCGCGGGCGAGCTGCCCGGCCTGGAGGGCGGTGAGCGTGGACTGCACGTCGAAGCCGGGCTCCACGAGCGCGCTGTACGCGTCCACGGCCCGGTCCCAGGAGATGCGCCGGGACAGCACGAGCGAGCGGATGCTCTCCAGCCGGTCCGCCGCCGCGACCATGGAGTCCAGGGCCTGCCGCTGCCGGCGGGTGAGCCGGTCCCGGTCGCCGCCCCGGACCGCCTGCCGCATGGCGTCGACGGCCCGGTCGGTACGGCGCTGCTGCCCGAGCAGGTCGCCGGCGGCGGCCCGGCCGGGGCGGGCGCCGAGGTAGGCGGCGGACATCCGGCGCTCGATCTGGATCTGCCCGACCGCGGTGTCCACCGGGGTGCCGAAGTCCTCGTACACGCTCTGGAGCCGGACCAGCGCGCGCGGCTCGGCGGTGACGGACACCATGGCGAAGCTCCACAGCGCCATCAGGGCGACGGCCGGGGCGAGCGCGAGCGCCACGATCCGCGCCCGGACGGTGGTGGGACGGCCGAGGGGCCAGCGCATGGAGTACCTGCCGGTGTTACCAGTCAGTAGAAAGTCCGGCACAACCTACGGGACCCTCACCCCGCCCCGCAATGGTGACCTGTGGTAACCCCGAGTCACCCCTCGGAATCCCCGGGACGGACGGGGCACGGCACGGCCCGGGGGGGGGGCCGGGGGGGGGGGGGGGGGCGGGCGCGGGGTGACGGGTATGTAGCCGCGGGCGCGGC
>NZ_JBEYXJ010000081.1:0-40716 GCF_040645015.1 Streptomyces sp. NPDC046881
GTGTTGCCGAACCTCACGCCCCGGCCGCCGGCCGGTCTCGGTGCTCGCGACGCCTCCCGTTCGCTGGGGGTGCTGGCCGGGGCCGCCTGGCGCGGTCGGAGAAGGGCGGCGGCCTTCGGCCCGGTGCGTCGGGCCGGGTGGGGGCCGGGCCGGCCCTGCACGCCGACGTGTTGCCGAACCTCACGCCCCGGCCGCCGGCCGGTCTCGGTGCTCGCGACGCCTCCCGTTCGCTGGGGGTGCTGGCCGGGGCCGCCTGGCGCGGCGGGGGCAGGGCAGGTGGCCTTCGGCCCGGCCCGGCCCTGCACGCCGACGTGTTGCCGACCTCACGCCTCGCCCGCCGGCCGGCGTCGGTGCTCGTGACGCCTCCCGTTCGCTGGGGGTGCTGGCCGGGGCGGCCTGGCGCGGCGGGGGAAGGGCAGGTGGCCTTCGGCCCGGCGCGTGGAGCGGGGCGGGGGCCGGGCCGGCCCCGCACGCCGACGTGTTGCCGAACCTCACGCCCCGCCCGCCGGCCGGTCTCGGTGCTCCCGACGTCTCATGTCGCGGCTTCGACGGCGGATGCCCGGCGCGGTCTGGGCACCAGTTCGCCCCCGCAGTTGGGGCAGACCTGCTCCAGGGTCGCGGCACACGCCTCGCAGAACGTGCACTCGTACGAGCAGATGCGGGCCGGGCCGTCCGGCGGCAGTGCGGCGGTCTCGCAGCGCTCGCAGCGCTCGCGCATCTCCAGGGCCATGTGTTTTCCCGTCCCTCCGGACAGCGGTCGGCGGTCGTCGGTTCCCATCCTCCGGACCACGGCCCGCCGCGACACCATCCGGAGGGACGAAGATCCACCGGATCGGGCCACGACCGCTCAGCTCCAGCCGGCCCCGAACGCCCGCCCCGGATGCTCGGCGAGGATGCGCTCCACCAGCTCGGCGCCGACCGTCTCCGCCAGCCGCTGCCGCACCCGGCGCAGCAGGTACGGCATCCCGGGCCCGCCGTCGACCGAGCGGGCACCGGCGACCACCGTGTCCCCGCCGAGCAGGAGCCGGTCCCCGAACCCCGCCTCCGCCAGGTCCCGTACCGCCTCCGGCATCCGCCAGTCGGTGGCGTGGTGGGCGCGGGACGGCCCGTCGAAGGCCAGCCAGCAGCCCGACGCGGCGGCCTGCCGGTGCAGCACCGGGTCGGGGAAGCGGTTCAGGTGCCCCAGGATCACCCGCTCTGCCGGCACCCCCAACTCACCGCACAGCAGGTCGAGTACGTCCGGTGCGCCGGTGCCCAGCTCCAGGTGTACGGCGACGGGCGCGCCGGTGGCGTGGTGCGCCTCCGCCGCCGCCGACATCGTCCAGCGGGCGTGCGCGTCGAGCCCGTGGAACCCACCGGCCACCTTGATCAGACCGGCCCGCACCCCGGTCGTGCCGATGCCCTCGGTGAGTTCCGAGACGAACAGCCCGGCGAGCCGCCCGCCCCGCAGCCGGGCGAGCGACTCGGCGTCGTAGTGCGCCGCTTGGTGCAGTCCCGTGGCGCAGACGATGCCCACCCCGGTCGCCCGGGACAGCGCCGGCAGCTCCGCCGCCCGCCGGCCCATCCCGTACGGCGTCCACTGCACGACAGCCGCTCCGCCCGCCGCGCGGAACGCCGCCAGCTCGGCCCGCGCGGCGGACACGTCGTCCAGCTCCTGTCCCGGCAACCGCGGGCTGCGCAGGAAGAGGTGGTCGTGCGCGTCGCACACGCCCAGCTCCGCGGGCCGCACGTCCCCGAGGACCGTACGGACGCGGGTCACCACTGCCGGCCGCGCGGGAGCCGCTCCCGGCCGGGTGCGGACAGGTGCAGCACCTCGAAGACGTCCCCGTCGGCCTTCGGTGCGTCCTGCTCCCAGAGGGAGAAGTGCACCAGCTCCCAGGCGCGCGTGTCCACGGCGGCCGCCGCGAGCACCGCACCGTCCTGCCCCGCCAGCCTCCCGGTCTCGGCCACCGCGTCCGCCATGAAGGACGCCAACTCCACGCCCTCCGGCACCGGTCGGCGCCGCCGGACGGCGAACGCCGGCGTGGCGGCGGTCGCCGTGCCCTCCTCGAACGCCAGGCCGGTCCACTGCCGGACCGCGGGCCGTCCGAAGTCGTCGACCGGTCCCTGGAACGCCCCGCCCCACAGGAAGCTGTTCATCCCCTCCATGGTGTCCCAGAGGTAGAAGGGCCCGTACTGGTTCACCGGCGAGCCGTTCACCCCGCGCTCGCGCATCACGTACGTCTTGATGCCGAGGCCGTCCCAGTCGTCCAGCAGGTGCCCGACCCGGGCGACGCGCGAGCGGACGACCCCCATGTCGTAGTCGGCGGGCAGGGTGAACTCGTACTGCATGGCGTGCATGTCGCAATTCCCTTCTCAGGCCGGGTAGTCGGTCACGTGCGCGTGCCACTCGACCGTCGTGCCGTCCGCCGCGGCCTCCACGACCGCCAGGTGGGTCATGAAGGTGCGGGGCCCGGCACCGTGCCAGTGCCATTCGTCCGGCTCGATCCACACCGTGTCGCCCGCGCGGATCTCCTCGACCGCACCGCCCCTGCGCTGCACCAGCCCCTCGCCCTCCAGGACGTGCAGCACCTGCCCGTGCGGGTGCCGGTGCCAGGCCGTGTGCGCGCCCGGGGCGAAGTGGACGTTGAACATCCGCAGCCGGGAGGGGGCCGCGGGGGCCGCTATCTCGTCCAGCCAGACCGTGCCGGTGAAGTGCTCGGCCGGACCCTGACGGGTGTCGGGACGCTGTCGGGTGATGTGCACGTGACTCAGTTCTCCTGTCCGGGGGACGGCGGGGCGAGCATGGAGAGCAGACCGCGCACACCGGCGTCGAAAGCGGCGGGCGATCCGGACGCGCGGGCGAGGACATAGCCGCCCTGCACGGTCGCGAGGACGGCGGCGGCGATCTCCGCGCCGTCCAGGCCGGGCGCGAACTGCCCCTGCCGCTTGCCCTCTTCGACGATCTCCGCGATCCGGTCGCGGATGGCGCCGATCGTCTCGTCGACCGGCGCGCGCAGCTCCTCGCTCGCGATCACGTCCGGGTCCATGGTCAGCCGGCCCACCGGGCAGCCCCGCAGCACGTCACGCTCGCGCAGCAGGTACGCCTCGATGCGCTCGTACGGCGTGCCCGGGCCGTCCAGCACCGCCTCGGCGGTGGCCCGCAGTTCGTCCGCGGTGCGCCGGATCGCCGCCAGGGCGAGATCCGGCTTGCCCTTGAAGTGGTGGTACATGCTGCCCTGACCGGCTCCCGCGCGCTCCAGGATCGCCTTGGGGCTGGTGCCCACGTAGCCGCGCTCCCACAGCAGCTCGCGGGTGGACTCGATGAGTCGTTCCGAGGTGCTCATGCGCTCACTGTACATACTAGTAGTTACAGAGCGCCAGCTCCGCGGCCCGTACTCCCGGGGTGGTACGCGCACTGCCGCCGGCCGCACGACGACGTGGGCCCCTTGCGGGAGGGAGCCTCGGGGCGTCACCGAAAGCCCCGACCGAGGGAGACACCCGAGATGCAGACCCTGGCGCACTGGGACGGCGGGCCCGGCCCGTGGATCCTGTTCCTCCCGCTCGTCTGGGCGGCCGCCGTGATCGGCGCCGTCACCGTCCTGCGCCGCACCGCCCGGCGCGGGGGCCTCTGGCGGCCGGTGGACACGGGGCGCCCGGCGGGCGACTCGCCACTCGCCCTCCTCGGCCGCCGCTTCGCCTCCGGCGAGATCGACGAGGACGAGTACTGGCGCCGCCTGTCCGTCCTGGACGAACAGTTCGGCCGCATGGGCAAGCGGGGCATGGCATGACGACCGCGGTCATGGCGGCGGCCCGCGTCGTGCGCCCTGTACGGCGTTGACGTCGCCTTCCCGGCCGGGGGCTCTCGAAACCCCCTGCGGCTCCGCGCCGGAGACCGGACACGGGCCCCGCTGCGGGGCGTTGGGGGACGCTGCGTCGGGCACGGCGAGCGACCTCGGCACCTGCCCTGGCCGGGTGCCGGTCACCGGGTGCCCAGTGAGAACGCCCCGGGCCCCTTGCCCGGGGTCCAGGGTGTCCATCTTCCGCTGCCTGCGGAGGTGTTACCCGGGCAGGTCATTACTTGGTCAGCGGCGAACCGCCGGCCTGGCGGGAGGCGGTGTCCCGGTGCCGGGTGACGCCGGTCGCGCCGCGGGGGCAGCCGCCGGAGGCGTGGCGGTGACGGGCGCCGACGCCGTACGTCCGGCGGGTGCGGAGGCGGTGCTTCCCGCCGGTACCGCCGTGCGCGCGGGTGCCGCGCCATGGCCGGGCACGGGTGCCGTACGACCGGCCGCAGCCGCACTCCCGACGGGCACCGCGCCGCCGACCTCGCCGACAGCCCCACTGTCCGCCACGACACCCGCCCCGACCGCGGCCCGCGCGGACGAAGCGGCACCGTTCACCACGCCGACCACCACCGGAACCGAAGCCCCGGCCCCAGCCGGAACCGAAGCCCTGGCGCCAACCGGAACCGAACTCCCGGCCCCACCCGGAACCGAAGCCCCCGCGCCGGCCGCCGGCAAGGAAGCCCCCGCCCCGGCCGCCGCCGTACCCGCAGGCACCGGTGTCGGTCGTGTCGTGTCTCGTGGCGGGCGTTCCGGGTTGCTGCGTGGTGCTGTCGTGGCCGGCAGGGTGAACCACACCACCTTGCCGTTCTCGCCGTCCGGCCGCGCGCCCCAGCTCTCGCTGACCGCGGCCACCATGGCCAGGCCCCGCCCGCAGGTGGCCAGCGGGGTGGCGTCCGCCGCGGCGGGGGCGTCGGCCGGTACCGGAAGGCGCGGATCGTGGTCGCGTACCGAGACGGTGAGCCGGTCCGGCAGCAGCTCCAGCTCGACGGTGCACGACTTGTCGGGCCTGGCGTGCCGGTGGACGTTGCTCAGCAGCTCCGTCACACCGAGCGCGGCCCGGTCTATCAACGGGTCCATATGCCAGTAGCGCAACTGCGCAGATACGATTCTGCGGACCTGGCCGATCCGCGACGGCAGGGCTTGGAGCTCCACCGTGCAGTGCCTGCTTGGGTGACTGATCACGGCTGCGACTCCCCGATGTGAGGTCCGGAGGAACCGGAAGAACACGGAGAACAACGGATCCAGCAGGGTGCTTGCGTCCAAACGTCCGCCTGCTGTCGTGGCCGGCGGGCTGGTTCGCAGCGTTATCGCCGGTAAACCCAGAGTGACGTGAGACCAGCGTGACGCAGCGGATGCGCTCCCGCAACTCGCCGCGACCGACCGCTGCGTACCGTGGACGGCGTCCGGCCGCTCAGCCGCCGCGGCCCGCCGCCCGGCGCACCGCCTCGACGAACCGCCGTGCGGCGGGCGGCCCGGGCTGCCCGGGCGCGGGGTCGTGCTCGCCCAGTGTCAGCAGATACCGCGTGCCGTTGACGTCGGCCAGCGCCCGGTCGTCCGGCACGAACCACGGCTTGGACGCGCGCACCGCCTGCACCGGCGCGCTGTCGATCTCGCTGCCGTAGCTGGTGAGCAACTGCAGCCTGCCGTCGCTGATCCGGACCTGTCCGGCCCGGGTGAGCGAACGCAGGCGTTTGCCGATGCGCACGCCGGTGGCCGTGAACTCCGGCTCCGCCATGTCTCGCCGCCCCCTTACGGTGTTCCCGTTCGGTTCCCTGTGCGCCCCCGTTCGGGACGGTGGTCCCGTCGCGTGCAGTCTGCCCCGGTACGGCGTGGAGCACCAGTACGCACGGGGCGCATGCGACAGCGGCCCGTAGCGCGCGTGCCCGTGCGCCCCCCAGGGCGTCGCACGCGTGTGCCCCAGGGCGTCTTTGGGCGGCTCAAAGATGCGTTTATGCAGGTGGGAAGCGGTCTGAAAGCTGCCTATGCTCGATCTGCCGGCCCGCGTGAGGCGCCGTCGGCGATCAGCATAAGGAGCCCCGCCGTGAGCACCACCCCCCGGACCACCACCGGCGCCACCCTCGACGTCGACCGCAGTGACGCCGCCTACCGAGTCTGGCTGAAAGAAGCCGTCCGCAAGGTCCAGGCGGACGCCAACCGGTCGGCCGACACGCACCTGCTGCGCTTCCCGCTGCCCGAGCGGTGGGGCATCGACCTGTACCTGAAGGACGAGTCCACCCATCCCACCGGAAGCCTCAAGCACCGGCTCGCCCGCTCCCTGTTCCTCTACGGCCTCTGCAATGGCTGGATCCGCCCGGACCGCCCGGTGATCGAGGCGTCCAGCGGCTCGACGGCCGTCTCCGAGGCCTACTTCGCGAAGCTGATCGGCGTGCCCTTCATCGCGGTCATGCCGCGCACGACGAGCGCCGAGAAGATCCGCCTCATCGAGTTCCACGGCGGACGGTGCCACTTCGTGGACGACTCCCGCAAGATGTACGAGGAGTCGGCCCGCCTCGCGGTGGAGACCGACGGCCACTACATGGACCAGTTCACCTACGCCGAACGGGCCACGGACTGGCGCGGCAACAACAACATCGCCGAGTCGATCTTCCGGCAGTTGCAGCTGGAGCGGTTCCCGGAGCCGGCCTGGATCGTCGCCACGGCGGGCACCGGCGGCACCTCGGCGACCCTCGCGCGCTACGTCCACTACATGCAGTACGACACCCGGATCTGTGTCGCCGACCCCGAGAACTCCTGTTTCTTCGACGGCTGGACCACCGGCGACCCGCACGTCACCTGCGACTGCGGCTCCCGGATCGAGGGCATCGGCCGGCCCCGCATGGAACCCAGCTTCGTGCCCGGCGCGATCGACCGGATGATGAAGGTCCCGGACGCGGCCAGCGTCGCCGCCGTACGGGCGCTGGAGGGGGCCATCGGCCGCAAGGCGGGCGGCTCCACGGGCACCGGTCTGTGGAGCGCGCTGAAGATCGTCGCCGAGATGGTGGCCGAGGGGCGTACCGGCAGTGTCGTCACCCTGCTGTGCGACCCGGGCGACCGGTACCTGGACAAGTACTACTCGGACGCGTGGCTCGCGGAGCAGGGCCTGGACATCGCGCCGTACGCGGCGGTGCTCGACTCGTTCCTGACGACGGGTGCGTGGCCGGCCTGAGCCGCCCCCGCGGCAGCCGTCGTACGACGGGCGGGTTGCGGGTCTGTGTGGGTTTCGTGTCGGCTCAATTAAGGCTCTGCGCACGCTGGTTGTGCCTGTGTGACTGATAAGATCATCCCACTTTTCAGTGGGCTGACGGCGTGTCATGAACGCGTCCGGGGGGACAGTCTCAAAGGCACCATCGCGCTGCTCACGCTTCTGGCGCGATGCGACTTGAAGAGAGTCTCATGACGTCATTGACCCAGGATCCACTGCTGTGGATCTTGATTGTGGTGCTCGTCGCTGCGGTTGCCGCAGTGATGCGGGCCCGGAGAACCAACATGGCGCTCCGAAGAACGAGAAAGGACCTGGAGACCGGGCTGGGGGAGGCCCGCGGCGATGTCGGTCAGCTCCACGCGCACATCGCCACGCTGACCGCGCAGCACCAGCGCGACCTCGCCGACGTACGCGCCGACGCGGAGGCCGCCACCAAGGCGGTGCTGAAGTCCGCGATGGGAACGCTCCAGTCGCTCGCCGAGGAACAGCAGGTGCTCCTGGACAGCCTGCTGAAGAAGTACGGCGACACCACCGAGGTGCTGGCCGACCTGATGACGGTCGACCACACCGGCAGCCAGTTCAGCCGCCGCGCCAAGGGCATCTCCGTGCTGTGCGGCGGCTGGCTGGGCCGCCGCGAGCGCGCCGCCACGGTGTACGACGTCGCGCGCAGCGCGCAGGGCAGGATCAGGGACTTCGACCGGGTCAGCGTCCACTCCCAGGTCAACGTCTCCCTCGTCGGCAAGGCGGTCGAACCGGTGGCCGTCGTCCTGGCCGAGCTGCTGGACAACGCGACGAACTACAGCGCGCCCGGCACCCCCGTCGAGGTCAACATCCAGGCCGTACCGACCGGGGTCTGCTTCATCGTGGACGACGCCGGGCTCGGCATGGACCAGGAGACCAAGGACCGGGCCGCGGCGCTGCTGTCGGTCGACGGTCCCGTCGACATCACCGGTCTCGGCGACCCGCCGCGGTTCGGCTTCGCCGTGTGCGGCATGCTCGCCGCCCGCTACGGCTTCGCCGTCTCCGTCGGTTCCGTGTCCCCCTACGGCGGAGTGCGTGCAGTGATTCGTGTGCCCGAAAGTCTCCTCGCGGCCGACGCGCCGTCCCCCGCGGCCGAGGTCCAGGACGACGAGGGCCGGGAGGCGGCCCCCCAGCGGCTGGCGCCGGTCCCGGTCGTGGGCCCCTCGCACGTGGTGGGGACGACCTCCGGGGGGCTGCCCAAACGCCGGCGGCGCGGTGGCCCCGTCACGGTGGTCCCGTCCCTCGACGCCGGCGGCCGGGAGGCGCCGGCCGAACCGGTCAGCGAGGTGACGGCGTCGCGGCTCGGGGCGTTCGCGCGCGGAACACAGCTCGGGCGCACCACGAACACCACGGAAGGACCTGACAACAAGTGAACATCGACCTGTCCTGGGTGCTGAACGACGTACTCGAGGTACGCGGAGCCCGGCACGCGATCCTCGTCTCGGGCGACGGCCTGCTGCTGCAGCGCTCGGACGACATCGGGCGGGACGACGCCGAGACCAACGCCGCCGCGATGAGCTCCATGCAGTCGCTCAGCCGGGCCGTCGCCGGGTTCGTGGGAGCGGGACACGGGATCTGGAAGCAGACGCTGCTGGAGTACGACGGCGGCTGGATCTTCCTGATCGCGGCCGGCCAGGGTTCCTACCTCGCCGTCTCGGCCGCGCTGGACGTCGACATGGAGGCGATGTCCTTCCGCATGCAGAAGACGGTGTCCGCCCTGAGCAAGGCGATGAGCGTGGCACCGCGCTCGGACCACGGCGTGGGCGCATGACGAGCCCCGGCGAGGAAGCCTCCGTCACCAGCGACTTCGTCCGCTCCTACGTCATCACCGGCGGCCGGACCCTGCCGGCCACCGACGACCTGGCGCTGCACACCCTGGTCACCCTGGCTCCCGACCGGACACCCCCGCTGGGAGCCGGCCCCGAGGTGACGGCGATCTGGAAGCTGTGCGCGGGCGGCTACCTGTCGGTCGCCGAGGTGGCCGGCCACCTCGGCCTGCCGGTGGGGGTGGCCCGACTGCTGCTGACCGACTTATTCGAGCAGGGCCACCTGCTGCGCCGAGCCGAGCCGCCCCGGGCTCAGAACGTTGACAGAGCGACCCTGGAAAAGGTTCTGAATGGACTCCAATCCCTCATCGGCTGAGACGGCCCCCGGCTCCATATACGTCTCCAGTGCGGTGACCAACGCTGCCAAGATCCTGGTCGTCGGGCACTTCGCCGTGGGCAAGACGACCTTCATCGGCTCGCTGTCGGAGATCACCCCGCTGCGCACCGAGGAGAAGATGACGCAGGCGTCGCTCCACGTGGACGACCTCAGGGGCGTGACGGACAAGACCACCACCACCGTGGCCCTGGACTTCGGCCGGCTGACGCTCAGCGACGACCTCGTGCTGTATCTGTTCGGCACCCCGGGCCAGCAGCGGTTCATGCAGCTGTGGGAGGACATGGCGCGCGGCGCGCTGGGCGCGCTGCTCCTGGTCGACCCCGCCCGGCTGGAGGAGACCTTCCCCGTCATCGACCTCGTCGAGCGGTACGGCCTCGAGTACGCCATCGCCGTCAACGGCTTCGAGTCGGGCAGGGTGTACGAGGAGGCGGAGGTGCGCGAGGCCCTCGACCTGCTCCCGGACACGCCCGTCGTCTACTGCGACGCCCGCGACCGGCAGTCCTCCGCCCACGCGCTGATCGCGCTCGTGCGTCACCTGCTCACCCGAGCCGCCTGACACCCCCATCCCCCGGACCACCGGCCCGAAGCCAGCAGAAGGAACCCCATGGACCGCCAGTCAGCCCCCGCCCCCGCCGGCGGCAGATGCCCCATGCACGACACCGCGTTCGCCGCCGACCCCCACCAGGTCTACGACCGGCTGCGCGCCCACGGTCCCGCCGGGCCGGTCGAACTCGCCCCCGGTGTCGACGCCACCCTGGTCGTCGGCCACGAGACGGCCCTGCGCGTGCTGCAGAACTCCACGCTCTTCGCCCGGGACGCCCGCCGCTGGAAGGCCCTGAACGACGGGCGCATCGCGCTGGACAACCCGGTGCTGCCGATGATGGCGTACCGGCCGAACTGCCTGTTCACCGACGGTGCCGTGCACCTGCGGCTACGCAAGGCCGTCACGGACAGCCTGGCCCGGCTCAACATCACCCGGATCCGCCGGGACGTCGAGCCCCTCGCCGACTACCTGATCGACCAGTTCAGCGAGCGGGGCCGGGCCGACCTGCTCAACGACTACGCCAAACTGCTGCCGCTGCTGCTGTTCAACAAGCTCTTCGGCTGCCCGGCGGACATCGGCGACACCCTCACCAGCGCCATGTCGGCGATCTTCGACGGCCAGGACGCCCTGCGCGCCAACGAGGAGCTCACCGCCTGCCTCATGGAGCTGATCGCGCTCAAGCGCCGCCGGCCCGGCGACGACGTCACCTCCTGGCTGATCCAGCACCCCGCGGGCCTCACCGACGAGGAACTCAAGGACCAGCTGGTCATGCTGATGGGCGCCGGCGTGGAGCCCGAGCGCAACCTCATCGGCAACGCCCTGCTCCTGCTGCTGTCGCCCGGCAGCAGCGGACGCGACTCCGGCCTGCTGATCGAGGAGGCGATCGACCACGTGCTGTGGAACCAGACGCCGATCGCCAACTACGCCACCCACTACCCGGTCCAGGACGTCGACCTGGGGGGAGTGGTGGCGCAGGCCAACACCCCGGTCGTCATCAGCTTCGCCGCGGCCAACAGCGACCCCGCGCTGGCCGAGGCGCGCCGCATGCACAGCAAGGGCGCCCACCTGGCCTGGGGAGCCGGTCCGCACGCCTGCCCCGCCAAGGACCCGGCGCAGGTCATCGCCGTCACCGCGATCGAGAAGATCCTCAACGCGCTGCCGGACCTGACGCTGGCGGTCCACGAGAAGGAGCTGGAGTGGCGGCCCGGGCCGTTCCACCGGGCGCTCGTCGCGCTGCCCGTGGCCTTCAGCCCGACCCCGGCCACCCGCATGGTCTCCGCGCTGCAGAACCGTACCGTCACGGCGCCGGACCAGCCGCCGGCCATGGCTCCGCTCGCCGCCGCGCGTCAGGAACCGGCCAGGAAGAAGGGCTTCTGGAGCAGCTTCCTGGACATCTTCCGGGTCTGATGTGCGGCATGTGACGGGAGCAACACTGTCAGGCGCATGACGAAGGAGAGGGGAAGGGTAGGTTCCGGCGGTAACGGTAGCGCCCAGCCACAAAGGAGCTTCGCGTGACCGCCGTTGGCGTCATCAGCGGTACCACCACCGACCGCCGAGCCGTCATCCCCCTCCTCCGTCGCCTGCGGTCCGCCGAGGGACAGGCCGACCCGCTTCCCGTCTGGGACGAGCTGCGCGCGCTGGGCGACGTGGTGCCGGCCCCCTGGGGCGGCTACTTCGTGACCGGGTTCGAGGCGTGCAGCCAGGTCCTGCGCGGCAGGAACTGGCTCGTCCCCGACTTCGACTGGCAGCAGCGCCAGGCCGACACCGCGCGCTGGCGGGAACCGGCGACCCTGGAGATGACCCGGACGCTCTCCCGCCTCAACCCGCCCGTGCACACCTTCCAGCGCCGCGCTCTGGGCAACCTCTTCGACCGCGGCACCCTGGAGAACCTGCGGCCCCGGATCGCCGCCCACGTCACCGGGCTCCTCGACCGCCTCGCGTCACACCTGCGCACCGACGGCACCGCCGACTTCGTCCCCCTGGTCGGCGACCAGCTCCCGATCCACACCGTCGGCCACTGGCTCGCCGTCCCGGCCGAGCACTACCCGTGCATCCTGGACTTCACCCACCGGCAGGTCCACGCCCAGGAACTGCTCCCCACCAAGAGCGAACTGGCGACCTCCGCCCAGGCCACCGCCGAGATGAGGGACTTCTTCACCCGCCTGATCGCCGACCGGCGCGCGCGCCCTGGCAACGATGTCCTCTCCGGCTGGATCCGCCACTGGGACGCCTGCTACCCCGACGACCGCGCGGCGGCGGACCAGACGCTCTACGACCTGACGATGTTCATCACCATCGCCTCCCTGGAGACCACCGCCACCCTGCTCGCCAACGCGGTGTGGTTCCTGACCCGGGACCCCGCCCGGGCCGACTGGCTGCGCCGGCACCCCGAGCACATCGACGACGCGATCGACGAGACGCTGCGCTACGACCCGCCCATCCACCTCAACTCCCGTTACGCGGCCGAGGACACCGTGCTCGCCGGCGTACCCGTTGCCAGGGACACCACCGTCCACGTCCTGTACGGCGCCGCCAACCACGACCCGCGCCGCAACGACGACCCGCACGTCTTCGACATCCGCCGCAGAGGCGGCCACCTCACCTTCGGCGGCGGCGCCCACTACTGCCTGGGCTCGGCCCTGGCCCGCCTGGAGGCCCGCCTGCTGCTCACCCAGCTGCTGGAACGATTCCCCACCCTGCGGCCGACCTCGGCCCCGACCTACGCGCCCCGGATGGTCTTCCGGCGCGTCACCTCCCTGAAAGTGACCACATGACCGCCCTCTCCTTCGAGGCCCTCGCGGCCGGCCCCGCACAGCAGACCCTGCGAACCCACCGGGACGGCCCCGTCCTCACCATCGAGCTGAACACCCCCGAGCACGGCAACACCGTCACCGACGCCCTGCTCGACGACCTCCTGGCGGTCCTCCAGCACCAGGACCCGGACGTCCGGGTCCTGGTGCTCACCGGGAGCGGGGACGACTTCTGCCTCGGCGGGGACCGCGGCGAGTACACCCGGCACCTCGCCGACGACCCCGCCGGCAGCGGCATCCGGATGTCGGGGACCAAGGCGCGGCGCGTCTGCGACGCCCTGACCGGGAACCCGGCCGTCACCATCGCCCGCGTCCACGGCAAGGTCATCGGGGCGGGCATGGCCCTGGCACTCGCCTGCGATCTGCGGGTGGGAGCCGAGGACGCGACCTTCCGGCTGCCCGAGCTGGCCCTCGGGCTGCCCACCGCGTGGGGCGGCCTGCTGCCCCGCCTCGTCAACGAGGTCGGCGCCGCCCGGGTCCGCGAACTCGTCCTCACCGGCCGGGCCTTCACCGCGGCGGAGGCCGAGTCCCTGTCCATCCTGCAGAAGGTCGTCCCGGCGCAGGAGCTGGACGCGGCCGTCGCCGCCTGGGCCAGACCCGTCGTCCGCCGTCCCCCGGCGGCCCTGCGCGTCACGAAGACCCTGCTCAACTCGCTGTCCGCCGCCTCCCGCCTGGCGGACGTATCCCTGCTGGACGCGGAACTGATGGCAGCGGTCGTCACCGAGGCGCACCACGCCCGCGACTGATCAGCGCGTGGACAGCCGCCGGTCCAGGGACGTCACCGCGTCGCGGAAGGCCCGCTTGAGTCCGGGCCGGGCCAGCACGAGGGCGAACCGGAACGGCGCCGTCCCGTCGGCGGCGAAGGTCCACCGCACCCGGGTGCCGGTGCCCTGCGGAACCAGATGCCACTCCTCGGCCAGGGCACGGGCGCCCGGCGCGTTGGTGGTGTCGACCCGGTAGGCGTACACCTCGGGCGCCTTCGCCACGAGCACCGTCTCCGCGAACCGCGTCCCGCCCCGGAGCCCGATCTCCCGCCCGGCGCCGCCGTCGGTGGCCCGGGCGGACGTCACCGCCGAGAACCACTCCGTCCAGCCGGGCACGTCCTCGGCGAGCGCGCGGAAGACCTGCTCGGGGGGCGCCGAGATGTTCCGCGCGAAGACCAGACGTACGGGCGCGGCCCCGACGAAGTCGACCCCCACCGGACGCAGACGACGAGCCATGGACGATTCCCCCTCGTGACGCTACGGCAGGGTGATTGACCGGGCCCCGTCACCTTAGCTGAGGGGTCCTCAGATGTCTGCGGCGTCCTCGTCCTCGGGCTCGCCCGCCACCACCACGCGCAGGTGCTCCGACATCTCCGACCGCGCCTCGGCGGGCAGGCCCGCGTCGGTCACCAGCGAGTCGACCTGCTCCAGCGCGGCGAACGAACTCAGCCCCACCACACCCCACTTGGTGTGGTCGGCGACCACCACGACCCGGCGCGCGGACTGCACCAGCCGCCGGTTGGTCTCCGCCTCCGCGAGGTTCGGCGTGGACAGGCCGGCCTCCACCGATATGCCGTGCACCCCGAGGAAGAGCAGATCGAAGTGGAGCGAGGCGATCGCCTGGTCGGCCACCGGCCCCACCAGCGAGTCCGAGGGGGTGCGGACCCCGCCGGTCAGCACCACCGTGGCCGAACCCTGCCGCTGCCCCGAGGTGCGCTGCGCCGCGTGGAAGACGTCCGCGACCCGCACCGAGTTCGTCACCACGGTCAGCTCGGGCACCTCCAGCAGGTGCTGGGCGAGCGCGTACGTCGTCGTACCGCCGGACAGGGCGATCGCCGCACCCGGGCCGACCAGGCGGGCCGCGGCGCGCGCGATGTCCTCCTTGGCGGTCAGCTCCAGACCCGACTTCGCCTCGAACCCCGGCTCGTGCGTGCTCGCCTCGACGACGGGCACCGCACCGCCGTGCACCTTCTCCAGCACGCCCTGGCGGGCGAGCGCGTCCAGATCGCGGCGCACGGTCATGTCCGAGACGCCGAGCTTGCGGGTCAGCTCGTTGACCCGTACCCCGCCCCGGCGCCGGACCTCGTCCAGGATCAAGGCGCGGCGCTGCTCCGCGAGGAGGTTCTGATTCTCACTCACGTACGCTCCGGTCCTTTCGCCGCCATCCGTCCGACACGCCCGGTGCACCGGCTCCGACCAGGACGTTCCAGCCGTCCGGCAGTGCACGGGCGTCCCATCTTTTCACGGGTCGGCCACGGTTGCGCCACCGCCTCCCGGAGCGTCCGCCGTGACCCGGTTCGGGGAGATTCCGTGACGAGAGCTGTACACGCCCGCCGGAGGCGGGATCCTGAAGCCCGCACGACACAGACGTCAGGGCGTCACGGGGGAGTGCGCGACCAGTGAAACGCACACGGGACGGCGCCGCCGGGCAGCGCGCGGACCAGCGGGCCGGCGAGCACGAGGATCATGCCGGGGCGTGCCCGGACGGCTCCGGCGAGCACGCGGACCGGCCGGCTGGGCGGTGCGAGAGCGACACCGGGCCGACGGATTCCGGGGGGCCCGGGGGCCTGCCGGCCGGACGCCCCGCAGAGCGCCGGGCCGGGACGTGTCCAGAGGGTTCCGGGGCGTGTGGGGAGCGGTCGGCCGGGCGGTGCGAGGCGCATGCCGGGGCGTACTCGGAGGGTTCCGGAGAGCACGCGAACCGGCTGGCCGGGCGGTGCCAAGGGTGTGCCCGGCCGTGTCCGGACGGCCGCCGGGAGCGCGCGGAGCGGCCAGCGGAGCCGGAGAACGAGCTGGAACTGCTGGTGCACGGGGTCGGCGGCACCACGCCGCAGAAGATGCTCGGCGATCCGCGCACGGTGCGGGTCACCGGCGACGACACGGCCGCCGTCTTCCGGCGCGCCGAGGACACCGAGCCCGGGCCGGCCGGGCGGCACCCCCGTGGCGGACCGGTCCGCGAGGCGTACGTCTGGTGCAACCTCACGTCCGGGGACGGAAGCCGCGCCCTGTGGCTGTTGCTGCTGCCGTTCATGGTGGTCAACCTGGCCCACTGGATGCGGCCCGCCGCGCCCGCCCGGCCCCGCATGGTCCGGCTCTACGGCCTCCTGGTGCGCCTGGCCGCCCTCACCCTGACCGTGCTGCTGGTGGCCGCGGCCTGCGAGGTGGCTCTCGACCTGGTCGCCTGGCAGTGCGCCGGCACCCACGCCTGCGCCCGCCGCCACTCCTGGCTGGGCTTCCTGGAGCCCGCGGGCCCCGCGGCGCCGGCCGGATCCGGCGGCTGGTGGAGCGCCCCGGGCCGCCGGCTCGCCCTCGCCGCGGTCCTGCCGACCGCCCTGACGGCCCTGCTCTGGTACCTCTCACACCGCACCTGGCGCGCCTACGAATCCCACCAGCCACTGTCCGCCGAACCCCTGCCGGGAGCGGACGGAGCCTTACCGGACGCCGGCGGTCTTGAGCGGGAGACTCAGGGGCCCGTGCCGGGCGCTGAACCCCTGCCGGGAGCCGACGGAGTCCTACCGGACGCCGGCGGGTTTGAGCGGGAGACTCAGGGTCCTGCGCTGGGTGCTGAACCCCTGCCGGGAGCCGACGGAGCCCTGCCGGACACGGGCGGTCGCGAGCGGGAGACGCATGGCCCCGTGCCGGGCGGCCTCGACCCCGACGCCGACATCGCCGTGCCGGGCGCCCACGGTCTCGACCTGGACAGCGACATTCCCGTGCCGGGTGCCCACGGGCCGGTGGCGGGCGCTCACGGCCACGAGCCGGCCGCCAAGACCGACGCCCCCGATCCCGAGCGGGAGACTCAGGGCGACATGGCGGGCGCCCATGGCCTCGGCCCGGACACCGACACCCCGGTGTCAGGCGCCCACGGGCCGGTGGCCGGCACTCACGGCCCCGAGCGCAGTGCCCCCGCCCCCCTGCCCCACGCCCCCGACCCCGAGCGGGAGGCCCCCAGCCCCGTGCCTGGCGCTCACAGCCCCGAGCAGGACGCCGATGACCAAACCCCGCACGGCAGTGCGCTCGCTCGGCCCGGGTTCTGGTACGGGCGGCGGTTGGTCGCACGGTTGCGGGCGGCGCACACCGCGGCGGGGCTGCTCACCGTGGCCGGTGCCGTCGTCACGCCGGCGGTGCGTTTCGATCACCGGGGCGGCGGGTCCGGCGTGCTGGACCTGCTCGGCCGGCTGCTGGCCGTGGCCCTGCTCGCCTGCGGGGCCGCGGTCGTGGGCGTGGTGTGCCGCCGGGGCCGCAGCGAGCGCCGACTGGACCAGCGGCTCGACCGGCACCTCGTACGGGGTCTGCCGCTCGCCGCGTCGGCCCTGCTGGCGCTCGGCCTGGTCTACGCCGGCTGGTCCCGGCCCGGCTGGCAGTCCGCGGGCCGGCTCCCCGGCGACCCGGCCTTCGGCGCTCTCATGCTGGCCCAGGGAGTGCTCGTCCTCGCCCTCGCCGCCGTGGCCGGGTACCTGCACCGGCGCCGCCCCGACCCCCGCGCCGGAATGCGCGGCCTCGGCGGCCCCGCCGTCGCGCTGCTCGCCTGCGCGCTCGGCGGAGTGATCTCCGGCGGGGTCGCGCAACGGGTCGCCGACTGGCTCGACGGCACCCGCGCCCTGCTCACCGGGCCGCCGGTCCTGCTGACCTGGCAGGCGTCCGCCATCCCGCCGCTCCTCGCGGTCCTGCTCCTCCTGACCGCCGCGCTCGCGACGCGCACCGCCCGGCTCGCCCGCGCCGAACGCGGCCGGATCCGCCGCGAGCACCCGGGCGAACCTGAGGACCAGCCCCGCACCCGCGCCATCGCCCACGCCCGGGCCATGGCCACCCTGACCGACCGGGCGCCCCTCGTCGTCGCCGTGCTCACCGCCACCACCCTCGTCCTGGGCAGCGCGGCGCTGACCGGAGCCCTGACCACCAGGGAGACGCCCGACGGGGCGGCCCGCCACGCCCACCACCTCGTCCAGGCCGCGGCCGAGACCTCGCAGGCGCTGGGCTCCTGGCTGGTCGGCCTCGGCTTCCTGCTGTTCGTGACCTGGGGCCGGCGCGCCTACAAGGACGCCTCGGCACGGCGCACCATCGGCATCCTCTGGGACGTCGGCACCTTCTGGCCCCGCGCCGCCCACCCCTTCGCCCCGCCCTGCTACGCCGAACGCGCCGTTCCGGACCTGACCTGGCGCATGGCCACCTGGACCCGGCGCACCGGCGGCCGGCTGGTCCTGTCCGGCCACTCCCAGGGCAGCGTCCTCGCCGCCGCGGCGGCCTGGCAGCTGCCGCCGCCCGTACGCGCCCGGGTCGCCCTGCTCACCTACGGCTCCCCGCTGGAGCGCCTGTACGGCCGCTGGTTCCCGGCCCACTTCGGCCCGCCCGCGCTCGCCGCCCTGCACCACGACATCGCCTGCTGGCGCAACCTCTACCGCCGCACCGACCCCATCGGAGGCCCCGTCCGCGTCCCGGCCCGGGTCCCCGACGACACCGTCCCCGCGGTGGACCACGAGCCGCTGCGGGACCCGCTCGCCTACGGCCGCAGCCCCGACCACCCGCTCCCGGCCCCGATCCTCGGCCACTCCGACTACCAGTCGGACCCCGTCTTCACCCGGGAACGGGCCCGCCTCCTGACCCGCCTGCGCCCGCGGCTGCCCGGCCAGCGCCCGGACCCGGGAGACCGGGGCTGAGACCGTGGACCGTTCAGGGCAGCTCCGGGAGGTCCTCCGCGTACAGCAGGGTCAGGTCGTCGGTGGTCGGGTCGGCCAGCTGGGCGACCCGGCCCGCGTGGCGCTCCACCATCGCCTCGAACGTCTGCCGGGCGGTCCGGCCGTTGCCGAACGCCGGGCCCTTCGGGAGCTCCGTGAAGTACTTCAGCAGCGCCTCGGACGCCCCCGGCGCCAGCCGGTACTCGTGCTCGTCGGCCTGCTGCTCCACGATCCGCAGCAACTCCTCGGGGCCGTAGTCGCCGAAGGTGATGGTGCGGGAGAAGCGGGAGGCCACGCCCGGGTTGACGGACAGGAAGCGCTCCATCTCCGCGGTGTACCCGGCGACGATCACCACAACCGCGTCCCGGTGGTCCTCCATCAGCTTCACCAGCGTGTCGATGGCCTCCTTGCCGAAGTCCCGTCCGGCGTCCTCCGGGGAGAGCGCGTACGCCTCGTCGATGAACAGCACGCCGCCGCGGGCCCGTTCGAAGGCCTCCTGGGTGCGGATCGCCGTGGACCCGATGTGCTCGCCGACCAGGTCGACCCGGGACACCTCCACCAGGTGGCCCTTCTCCAGCACGTCCAGCGAGGCGAGGATCTCGCCGTAGAGCCGGGCGACCGTCGTCTTGCCGGTGCCGGGGGAGCCGGTGAAGACCAGGTGCCGCTTGACGGAGGCCGCCTTCAGCCCCGCCTGCTGCCGGCGCCGGCCCACCTCGATCATGTCGGTGAGCGCCCGCACCTCGCGCTTGACGCTCTCCAGGCCCACCAGCGCGTCGAGTTCGCCGAGCACGTCCTTCGGCGTGCGCTGCGGCTTGTCCTGCGCCACGGCGGCGACCGGCGGCTGCTGTTCCGCCGCCCGCTGCCCGGGGAGCGCGCCCAGCAGGCCGGCGGACTGCGGCACCGTCTGCACGGCCGCCTCGCGGGCCGCGGGCGCCCGCAGACCGCCGCTCTCGTCGCTGGTGCAGTCCTCCACGACCGGCCCGGTGCCGGCCCCCGCGTCCGGGCCGCCGTCGGCGAACTCGTACCCGCCGCGCGCACACCGCTCCGTGCGGCACTTGCGCAGCGTCGTACGGCAGCCGTCGATCACATGGAAGCCGTACCCGCCGCTGCCGGTCACCCGGCAGTTCAGGAAGCTGCCCCGGCCGCCCGCCGAGACGTAGAAACCGGCCTCGGCGGGGGAGTCGACCGTGCAGCGCTCGATGGTCGGGTCGGCGCCCTTGGTGACGATCACGCCGGTCTGGGTGCCGTCCAGCGTGCAGTTGTCGAGCGTGCCGCCGCTGCCGTGGTCGCGGAACCAGGCACCGGTGGCCGCCTCCCTGATCCGGCAGTCGTCCAGCTGCGCGGTCGCCCCGTCGCTCACCGACACGGCCGTGTTGCGCACCTGCGACAGGTCGCTGTCCACCACGTCCGCGCGGGAACCGCGGTCCAGCACGAACAGCGCGTCCGGCACGTCGTGCACCCGGCAGGAGTCGAGTACGGCGGTGGCCCCGTCGCTCACCCACACCGCCGGGTAGTCACCGGTGCTGTCGAAGATCTCGCACTGGTTGGCGTCCACCCGGGTCCCCGGGTCCCACACCGACAGGCCGTTGCGCCCGAACCGACGGACCGTCGTCCGGGTCAGCGTGAGCACCGAGCGGGAGCGCAGGTCGACCGCGTTCTCCGGGATGTCGTGGATGCGGCAGTCGGCGAGGGTGAGCACCGCGTCGGTGTCCAGGGTGATGCCGTCGGCGGTGGTGCGGTGCACGTCGCAGTCGGTCAGGTGCGCGGTGGCCCGCTGGGTGACCTGCACCCCGGAGCCGCGCACCTCGTACACCTCGCACCCCACCGCCTCCAGTGCGGAGTTCTCGCCGGTGACGGTCAGCCCGGTGCCGGAGGCGTGGTGCACCCGGCAGCGCTCCAGCCGCGGGTGGGCACCGCCGTGCACCGCCACGCCCGCCTGCCCGGCCGCGACGACCTCGCACTCCTCGAACACCCCGCTCCCGCCGTCGAGCACGGCGACACCGATGCCGGCCGGGTTGTCGACGGTGCACCGGCGCACGGTCGGGCGGGCGCCGCCGCGCACCTCGATGCCGGCGGCGGACCGGGTGACGATCCGCAGATCCCTCAGTTCGGGTGTGCCGTCCTCGATCAGTACCGCGGGCGCCGCCGCGTCCTGGCCCTCCACGTGCACGTCCTGCACGACGGCCGAGGCCCGCACGGTGAGCGGCACCCCGTCCAGGGGCGCGAGCCGCACCGAGCCGGGGGAGCCCTCGGGCCCACGGAGCGTCACGGTCCGCTCGACGACGAGGTTCTCCCGGTAGGTGCCGGGGGCGATCGTGAGGACGTCGCCGTCGGCGGCGGCCTCCAGGGCGGCGGCGAGCGAAGCGTACTCACCCGTGCGGCGCCGCCACCGCGAAGTACCGGTGTGCGTCACCTGGACCGTGCCCTGTGCCATGGCGTTGCCGTGCCCCCACCTCGTCGTACTGATGGCTCGCTGCCGCCGGTGCCCGGGCGGCGACCGTGCTCGGCCCCAGGGGCGTGAGCGCGTTCGCGCCCCCGGTCACCTGCGCGCCCCGGGGTTCACGCACCCGCGGTTCGTCGCCGAAAGCGCTTCGGCCGGTCCACCGTAGCGTGTGCGTGCACGCCCGGTTGACCAGAGCTGCAAGGCCGTCAGCTGCCGGTGCCCGCCTTGCCCCAGTCCGGGCCCGCCCGGTCCCATGCCTGGTCCCAGCGCGCGTACCGCCGGCGGACCAGGCGCCACACGGTCAGGCGGTGGCCGACCTCGACCAGGCCCGCCGTCAGCAGGGCCGTGCCGAGCCCGGCGAGCACCGCGTGCGTCGTCGCCGTGGCGGAGTCCAACGGGCGGGTCGTTATTCGGCCGTGCGGGTCGGTCCAGAGGCCGAAGCGGTCCCCGCGGTGCGGTGACTTGAGGTCCGCGAGGACCGCGCCGTGCCGCGCGGTGCCGTCCGGCCCGGTCCAGCTCGCGAGGACGCGGCTGTGGGCCCCGCGTGCGGATGTGGTGTCGGGGTCGGTCTCCGGCATGGCCTGGCCCAGGTCGCGGACCACGGTGGCCGTGACCAGGTGGCGCGCGTGCTGCTGCTGCCGCGCGGACCGCTGGAGCGAGTCCTGGGCGGCGGCACCGACCAGACAGCCGGCCACGGGTGCGCCCACCGCGACCAGCAGCAGCGCCACGAGGGCCACCCACGCCTCGGCCAGATCGGTCGTACGGCGCAGCGGATTGTGCCGCCAGCGCCACAGCCCGGTGAGTGCTCGCATGTCCCCACCCCCTTCCGGTCCGTCACAACCCCCGGCGTCGGCGCCCGACTCCCGGACCGGACGGGAGAGGGCGACGTCACGTCAGCCGCGGACCCGGAGCACGCGGCGTCTCATGAATCTCTCAGACATCCAACGACCGGGGGGTGCTGCCGGGTTCCCGGTCCGGCGGATCACCACCGGAGCGCTCCGGGCCCGCCGCCCGCGCGCTGGCGGCTACTCCAGCACCCGCACCGGGTCGCCGACCCGGATCGTGCCGGGGGAGAGGGGTACCAGGTTCTGGCCGAACAGCAGCTTCCCGCCGATCCGGCGGTGGCGTGCCAGCGTGAGCAGCGGTTCCCTGCCCCGTACGCCGGTGGTCTGGTCGGTGGTGGTCACGACGCACCGTCCGCTGGGCTTCGGGGCCCGGAAGACCACCTCACCGATGGCGATGCGCGTCCAGCCGTCCTCGGCCCAGGGCTCGGTGCCGGCCACGACGACGTTGGGCCGGAAGCGGTTCATCGGCAGCGGTCCCTCGTGGGCGTTGGGGCCCTCGGCGATCCGGGAGTTCAGGGCCTCGAGCGAGGCCGACGCGGTGACCAGCAGGGGGTAGCCGTCGGCGAAGCTCACCGTCTCGCCGGGCCGTGCGTACGCAGGGTCGACGGGACGGCGGGTGGCCGGATCGTCCATGTGGACCAGACGGACCTCGCTCCCCAGCCAGGCGCTGCACCAGGCGTGTGCGGCCGCGTCGGCCGGGACCCCCTCCACCTTCGTGCCGAACACGCTCATCGGCACGGTCGCCGTCGGTTCCGGCACCTCGACCGTCAACGGGTCCGCGCCGGGCGCGGACAGACGAATGCCGCCGCCGGCCAGTGGCTGGGCGGCGGCCAGTGCGAGGCGCGGCTGCTCCCGCTGCGTGACGACCTTTCCCCCGTGGTCGATCAGCGTCCAGCGTCGGTCTCCGGCCAGGCCCCAGGGCTCCACCACGGCCTCCCGGGGCGAGATGCCCCGGAACGCCTTGACCGGATGGATGTGGAGCGACTCCACTTCGGCGTTTCCCATGCCGTCCATCGTGCCAGGCGGCACCGACAGCCGGGGCGCGCCGTCAGTAGCCGCGGTACTGCTGGTTGTTGTACGGGTCCTGGTAGGGCGTCGGCGCCGGGCGCGGAGCGGCCGGGCGCATGGCCTCGTACCCGTTGCCCGGCGCCATCGGCCGCTGCTGCTGCGGGGCCTGCTGGCCGGGATAGCCGCGCGGGGCGCTCGCCTGCTGCGGGATGTACGCCGTGGGCGCGTGCTGCAGCGGCGCGGGCTGCTGCTGCGGGTAGCCGTAGGCGGGAGGCTGCTGTTGCGACGGAGCCGCCGGGAGGGCGGGGAGGGCCGACGGCAGGGCGGGCAGGCTGCTGCCCGTGTCGTAGGCGGCGGGGACCCGGATCGGGGCGATCTGCGGGGTGCCACGCTCGGCGACGAGCGAGTCGTAGATCGGGGTGTCCGGGAAGGAGGCGGAGTAGTAGCCGCCGCCATAAGTGGAGCGGGGGGAGGTCATGGCACATAAGTTAAGCCCACGATGTGCTGGTTGGGGAGACCGATAAGAGGGTTGTTTTCCGTGTCGCCAGTGGTCTGGTATCCCCAATCCGAGCGAACTCGGCAAAAAGGGACGCAGATCAACGTTTGGATCGTGTAAAAGCCGAGTTCCTTCGGGGTTACCGGCGGTTGGCCGTCGATCTTGCTGTGCCGTTCGTGGCCGCCCGCGGTCCCCGGGAATAGGTTGGGCGGGTAGGGATGGCAGGTACCGGGACGCGCGGGCGGAGACGACACGGCCCGAAGGGCGAAAACCGGAAGCCGACAGGTGATGGGGGCGGACATGTCAATGCCGAAAGGATCGAACACGCCGGTGCCGACCACGGCGCTGCGCGTCGAACTGGGCTGGCGCTCCGGCCCCGGGGTGCCGGACGCCGACGCCTCGGCTCTGCTGCTCGCGGCCGGAAAGGTCCGCTCCGACGGGGACTTCGTCTTCTACAACCAGCCCGCCCACTCCTCCGGCGCGGTGCGCCACGAGGGCAAGCGGGCGGCCGGCGGACGCGTCACCGACACCCTGCTGGCCGACCTCACGCGCGTGGAGGGCGGCATCGACCGGATCGTGCTGGCCGCCTCCGCGGACGGCGGGACGTTCGGGCAGGTCCCGGACCTCTACATCGAGGTGACCGACGCGGCCGGCCGTCAGGTCGTCGCCCGCTTCGACAGCCCCGGCGCGACCGTGGAGACGGCCTTCGTGCTCGGCGAGTTCTACCGCCGCCAGGGAGGCTGGAAGTTCCGCGCCGTCGGCCAGGGCTACAGCAGCGGACTGGAGGGCCTGGCAACGGACTTCGGCATCACCGTGGACGAGCCGCAGCACACCGCACCGCCCACGGCACCGGCCCGGGCCACCCCGCCGCCCCGCCCCGCCGCCGCTCCGGCCGCACCGGCCCGCGCGGCCGCGACCCCGCCACCGCCGCCCGCGCCCGCCCCCGCGCCCCAGCCGGTCCGCCTGTCCAAGGTCACCCTCACCAAGGCGGCCCCGTCCGTCTCGCTGGCCAAGCAGGGCGGCACCTCCGGTGCCATGCGGGTGAACCTCAACTGGCAGATGCGCAAACAGTTCCCGGGCTGGGGCAGCCGGTGGGGCGGCCAGGGCGAGGTCGACCTCGACCTGTGCGCACTGTACGAACTCACCGACGGCCGCAAGGGAGTCGTCCAGGCCCTCGGCAACTCCTTCGGTTCGCTGCACCGGCCGCCGTACATCCATCTCGACGGCGACGACCGCACCGGCGCCGTGGCGAGCGGCGAGAACCTCACCATCAACCTCGACCACCGGCACGACTTCCAGCGCATCCTGGTCTTCGTCACCATCTACGAGGGCGCCCGCTCCTTCGCCGACCTGCACGCCACCGTCACCCTCCAGCCCCAGCACGGCGCGCCCATCGAGTTCTCGCTGGACGAGTGCACCGTCGCCTCCCCGGTGTGCGCGCTCGCGCTGATCACCAATACCGGCGGCGACCTCCTCGTCCAGCGCGAGGCGCGCTACCTGGTGCCGGAACGCGGATCGAGCCCGCAGCGCACCATAGACCGCGCCTACGGCTGGGGCATGAACTGGACGCCCGGCCGCAAGTGAGCCGGGCTCAGCCCTCGTCGGGCACGGCGCCCGGGCGGGCGTAGGTGCGGCCCTTCCAGGCGGCCCCGCGCCCGCGGTAGTGCTGCACGGCGGAGTCGACCGTCATCAGCAGGTACAGGAACGCGGTGAACGGCAGGAGCGGCGCGAGCCACACCGGCTGCCGGTAGTAGCGCAGCATCGGCAGGTAGGTGCCGGCCATCACCGCCCACGCCGCCGCCCCGACGAGCGCGGCCGCCGTACCGCCGCCGGCCGCGCCCACGGCCACGGCGGCCGGCGGCACCAGGTAGACCAGCGCGAGCCCGGCGACCGTACCGACGAGCAGCAGCGGGTGGTGCCGCAGCTGGGCGTAGGCGCTGCGCGAGACCATCCGCCACAGGTCGCGCAGCCGCGGATAGGGGCGCACGCTGTCCACCCGGTCGGCCAGCCCCAGCCAGACGTGACCGCCGGTGTCCTTCACCGCGCGCGCGAGCGCCACGTCGTCGATGACGGCGTGCCGGATCGCCTCCGGGATGCGTGCCTTTTCGGCCGTGTCCGCGCGCAGCAGGACGCAGCCACCCGCCGCCGCGGCCGTGCGCGCCCCCTGGCGGCCGATCCGGCGGAAGGGGTACAGCTGCGCGAAGAAGTACACGAAAGCCGGGACCACCAGCCGTTCCCACAGGCTCGCCACCCGCAGCCGCGCCATCTGCGAGACGACGTCGAAGCCCCCGGTGCGGGCCGCCGCCACCAGCTCGCGCAGGCTGTCCGGCGCGTGCGCGATGTCCGCGTCCGTCAGCAGCAGGTATTCGGGATCACGCGCGCGTGCCGCCTCGACGCCGTACCGCACCGCCCACAGCTTGCCCGTCCAGCCCGCCGGCGGCTCACCGGGCGAGCCCACCGTGAGCGGCAGCCCGCCGTGCCGCCGGGACAGCTCCCGGGCCAGCTCCCCGGTGCCGTCCGTGCTCCCGTCGTCCACCAGGAAGACCTCCGCCCGCCCCGGATAGTCCTGCGCCAGCAGCGACGGCAGACTGGCGGGCAGCACGGCGGCCTCGTCGCGGGCCGGTACGACCACGCAGACCGCGGGCCACTCGTCAGGCTCCCGGCGCGGTGGCAGCCGGACGTCGGTGCGCCAGAAGAAGCCCTGGCAGAGCAGCAGCCAGCACCAGGCGGCCAGGGACACGACGGTGATCCACAGGAAGGCGCTCACGGCCGCAGTCTGCCCCACCCGTCCGGCTTCCAAGGCGGCATCGTCTATCGTGGCCGGGTGAAGATCGCGCTCATGGACTCCGGAATCGGCCTGCTGGCGGCCACCGCCGCGGTGCGGCGCCTGCGGCCCGACGCGGATCTCGTGCTCTCCCTGGACCCGGACGGCATGCCCTGGGGGCCGCGTACCTCCGAGGACGTCACCCGGCGTGCGCTGGACGTCGCCGAGGCCGCCGCGGCGCACGAGCCCGACGCGTTGATCATCGGCTGCAACACGGCCACCGTGCACTCCCTGCCCGCGCTGCGCGCCCGCCTGGAACCCGGCATCCCGGTCATCGGCACGGTCCCGGCGATCAAGCCGGCCGCGGCCGGCGGCGGACCCGTCGCCATCTGGGCGACCCCCGCCACCACGGGCAGCGCCTACCAGCGCGGCCTGATCGAGGAGTTCGCCGACGGCGTGCGGGTGGCCGAGGTGCCGTGCTGGGGGCTGGCCGAGGCGGTCGAGCAGGCGGACGAGGCGGCCATCGACGCGGCCGTCGCCGCGGCGGCCGCACTCACGCCCGAGGATGTAACGACCGTCGTCCTGGGCTGCACCCATTACGAGCTGGTGGCGGAACGTATCCGCGCCGCCGTCCAGCGCCCCGGCACGGCCCCGCTCGTGCTGCACGGCTCCGCCGGAGCGGTGGCCGCCCAGGCCCTGCGCCGGCTCGGCGAACTCCCCGCCCCCGAGGCCCCCGCCGAGGGTACGCTGACGGTCCTGCTGAGCGGCCGGCCGGGCCCGCTGCCCGCGCCCGCGCTGCACTACGCCGAGGGACGGCTGCTGCCGGCCACCGGCCCGCTCGCCGACCGCAGCTGACCCGCACCGCTCCGGCGCCCGTCCGGGGCGGCCCGGCCCCGGTCTGGGCCGCACGGAGCAGTCACCCACCGCGAGCGGCCCCCCGCGCAGCGAAACCTGAGTAACCTCGTAAACATGAGGGACCACCCCGACGCCGACGACACTCCGCCCCCGGACGTCTGGACGGGACGCGCCACCAACCGGGTCCAGTGGCTGCTGGCCCTGGTCGGTGCCGCCTGTATGGCACTCGGTATCGAACTGGCCGTCGACTCGGCCTGGACCTCCGGCACCGCCCCGCTGGTGATGTCCGTCGTGGGCTGCATCGCGGCCGGTTTGCTGGTCCTCTTCGGCACGCTCGCCTTCGTGCACGTCGACCTCAGACTCGACAGGGAGTGCGTCGAGGTGCGGTGCGGGCACGTCGGGCTGCCGCGCCGCCGCATCCCGCTCTCCCACGTGGCCGGCGCCGACTTCACCGCCCTGGTCACCCCCCGCCAGTGGGGCGGCTGGGGCTACCGCTGGCGCCCCGAGAAGGGCACCGCCGTCGTCGTACGCCGTGGCGAGGGCATCGTGCTGCGCCTGTGGGACGGCCACACGTTCACCATCACCGTGGACAACGCGGAGTCGGCGGTCAGGATCATCAGGGACCGCCTGCGGACGATCCCCCCGGGCACGGCCGGCTGATCAGGCCCGTCCGGGTTCCCGCTCAGCGCCCCGGTGCCGTGCCGACGCCCGCCCAGGGCCGGGCCGTGGCCCAGCCGGCCAGCAGCGCCGCGCCCGCCGTCACCGCCGTGAAGCTCAGGGCGTTGCTCACCGAGGCGAGGGCGGCCACAGCGGTCAGGGCCGCGCCCGCCGTGAGCGCCACCGGTGTGGAGCGGGGGGTGCGCCACAGCGCGTACAGGACCCAGCAGAACACGGCTACCAGCAGGAACACCCCGACCAGCCCCTGCTCGGCGGCCTGCTGCAGCGGGGCCGAGTGCGGTCTGCCGTCGGACATCAGGGTCCGTGGCGCCGCCGTGCTCAGCTCGCCGAACCGGCCGGGGCCGACCCCCAGGCCGCTGTGCCGGCCGGCCAGCCCCAGGGCGTCCCGCCACAGCCCTGCCCGGCGCGCGGCGAACCGGTCGTCGAGCGCCCCGGTGAGGCCGCCGGGCAGTGCGTCCGCGGCGAGTGCCCAGATCACGGTCGCGGCCAGGCCCGCCGCCAGGGCCGGTCCGGCGAGCCACGCGCCCCGGCCGCGCGCCGCGCCCGCGGCGAGCGAGCACAGCAGGACGGCTGCGCTGGCCGCGCACCCGGCCGTCGATCCCAGGACGGCCCCGGCGGCCACGACGGCGCAGGCCAGCGCCCGCAGCCCGTGCCGGAGGGCCGGTACGGGCGTCGCCCAGGCGGCACAGCACGCGGCCCCGGTGGCCAGTGCCAGCAGCGCGGCCGTGGCGCCGGCGTGCCCGAGCGGGGCGGTGTACCAGGGACCGGGGGAGAGCCCGGGCCGTGCCACGGTCAGGGCGAGCCCCGCCACCGCGCCGGCGCAGGGCGCGGCCACCGGCAGCAGCGCACCGGAGACCCGGCCCGCGGCGTAGCCGGCGGCCACGGCGAGCACCGCGAGCAGCATGCCCTCGGGCCGTCCGTCGTGGGCCGCCGCGGTGATCAGCGACCACCCGGCGCAGGCCCCCAACAGGAGCATGCCCGTCCCGTCGGAAACGTTTCTTCGCGTGCTGTAGAGGTCCGCACCGTACGCACCGGTCACGGATCCCGTCCCCGTCGACCCCACCCGTCGCCCCTCGTACCCGGTCCCCCGACCTGTGGCAGGCCACGGCGGCGTACCGGTTCCGGCCGCGCCGCCGAAGCTGGCCACACCGTAACGGCTCATGGGCGGTTTGGGGATGAGGCGCGGGGAAACGCTGTGATTCCGCCCCATACCGGCGATCCCCCCGGCCGGGGCGCTCGGCCGTCTTCCACGCGTCCCACCAGCGACAACCGCCGGTGTCAGGTGCCCGGCCGTGCTGTCGGCGGTGCTGCCGACCGCCGTACACTCACCCGGGTGACCGTCACCGCAACTTCCGTGGACCAGCCGGACCAGCTCGAGCCGCGCCCCGCCACCGGCGCGCGCCGCGGCCGGATCCTGCGCCTGGTCCCGGCCGCCGCCTCCGCACTGAGCGGAGTGCTGCTCTACGTCAGCTTCCCGCCGCGCACCCTGTGGTGGCTGGCCCTGCCCGCCTTCGCAGGCTTCGCCTGGGTGCTGCGCGGCCGGAGCTGGAAGGCGGCGCTCGGCCTCGGCTACCTCTTCGGGCTGGGCTTCCTGCTGCCGCTGCTGGTGTGGACCGGCGTGGAGGTCGGCCCGGGGCCCTGGCTGGCCCTGGTCGCCATCGAGGCGGTCTTCGTCGCGCTGGCCGGCGTCGGCGTCGCCGCCGTCTCCCGGCTGCCCGCGTGGCCGGTGTGGGCCGCAGCCCTGTGGATCGCGGGCGAAGCGGTACGCGCGCGCGTGCCCTTCCGGGGCTTCCCCTGGGGCAAGATCGCGTTCGGTCAGGCGGACGGCGTCTTCCTGCCGCTCGCCGCGGTGGGCGGCACCCCGGTGCTCGGCTTCGCGGTCGTCCTCTGCGGCTTCGGCCTGTACGAGGCCGGGCGGCTGATCGCCGAGCGGCGCCGGACGCACACCGTGCGGCCGGCCGCCGCGACCGCCGCGCTGCTGAGCGTGGCCGTACCGCTGGGCGGCGCCCTCGGGGCCCGCGCGCTGGTCAGCGACAAGGCGGAGGACGGCACCGCCACCGTGGCGCTCATCCAGGGCAACGTGCCGCGCTCCGGACTGGAGTTCAACGCCCAGCGGCGGGCCGTGCTCGACTACCACGCGCGCGAGACGCACAAGCTCGCCGCCGACGTCAGGGCGGGCAAGGTCCCCAAGCCGGACTACGTCCTGTGGCCGGAGAACTCCTCCGACATCGACCCGTTCGAGTACGCCGACGCCTCCCTCGTCATCGAGCAGGCGGCCAAGGACATCGGTGCGCCCGTCTCCGTCGGCGCGGTGGTGGAGAGGGACGGCAAGCTGCTCAACGAGCAGATCCTGTGGGACCCGGCCAAAGGGCCGACGCAGACCTACGACAAGCGGCAGATCCAGCCCTTCGGCGAGTTCCTCCCGCTCCGTTCGCTCGTCGGAGCCATCAACAAGAGCTGGACCGACATGGCCCACCAGGACTTCGACCGGGGCACCGAGCCGGGCGTGTTCGACATCGACGGCGCCAAGGTCGGCCTGGCCACCTGCTACGAGGCCGCCTTCGACTGGGCCGTGCGGGACACGGTGACGCACGGGGCGGAGATGATCTCCGTGCCGAGCAACAACGCCACCTTCGACCGCAGCGAGATGACGTACCAGCAGCTCGCCATGTCCCGGATCCGCGCGGTCGAGCACAGCCGTACCGTGACCGTGCCGGTGACCAGCGGCGTCAGCGCGGTCATCATGCCGGACGGCCGGATCACCCAGCGGACCGGCATGTTCGTGCCCGCCTATCTCGTCCAGAAGGTGCCGCTGCGCACGTCCACCACGCCCGCCACCGAGCTGGGCCTCCTCCCGGAGATCGCCCTGGTGCTGGTCGCCGCGGGCGGGATCGGCTGGGCGATCGGGTCCGGACTGCGCGCCCGGCGCGCCGGTGACGCATAGCCGTACCACTTTCGTACGACCTTCGTGCGACCGCCGTACGACCGTCGTACTACCCCCGAACCGGCCGGGACGTGGTGCGACGGCCCGTTAGGGTCGGCCCATGGCTACTCCCGAATTCATCCGCACGCTCAGGGCCACCGCCGGCCGACAGTTGCTGTGGCTCCCCGGGGTCTCCGCGATCGTCTTCGACGACGAGGGCAGGGTGCTGCTCGGCCGCCGGTCCGACACGCGCAAGTGGTCGGTGATCGGCGGCATCCCGGATCCGGGCGAGCAGCCCGCGGCGTGCGCCGTGCGGGAGGTCTTCGAGGAGACGGCGGTGCACTGCGTCGCCGAGCGGATCGTTCTGGTCCAGGCCCTGGATCCGGTGACCTACCCCAACGGTGACGTCTGCCAGTACATGGACATCACCATCCGCTGCCGGGCCGTGGGCGGCGAGGCCCGGGTCAACGACGACGAGTCGCTGGACGTCGGCTGGTTCGAGGTGGACGCGCTGCCCGAACTGCACGAGTTCGGGCTCTTCCGGATCAAGCAAGCCCTGTCGGATGCACCCACATGGTTTGACCCTATGGCTGCCAGCTGAAGTATGGGTGGTCACCACATGTGGTGACCATTGGGCTCCGCTTAGGGTCGGCACATGACCTCGCCCACCCCCCTGCCCGGTCCCGACGCCCGACCCCAGGCCCTCGCGCTCGACCTCGACGGCCGCACCGCGCTCGTCACCGGCGCCGCCAGCGGCATCGGCCGCGCCTGCGCGCTGCGGCTGGCCGCCGCCGGGGCCGAGGTGCGCGCCGTCGACCGGGACGCGGCCGGCCTGGCCGAGCTGGCCCAGCAGGCGGAGCGGACCGACGGCCTCGCGGGCACCGTCCTACCGCTGGTCGTCGACCTCACCGACCTGGACGCCGCCGAACGCGCCGCCGCCGGCACCGATGTGCTGGTCAACAACGCCGGACTGCAACTGGTGCGGCCCCTGGAGGAGTTCCCGCCCGAGGTGTTCCACACGGTGCTGACCGTGATGCTGGAGGCACCCTTCCGCCTCATCCGCGGCGCCCTCCCGCACATGTACGCGCAAGGCTGGGGCCGGATCGTGAACGTGTCCTCCGTCCATGGTCTGCGCGCCTCAGCCTTCAAGTCCGCCTATGTGGCCGCCAAACACGGCCTCGAAGGCCTGTCAAAGACGGCCGCACTGGAAGGCGCCGCCCACGGTGTGACCTCGAACTGTGTGAACCCGGCCTATGTGCGCACCCCACTGGTCGAGAAGCAGATCGCCGACCAGGCACAGGCGCACGGCATCCCCGAGGAACAGGTGCTCTCCGAGGTCCTGCTGAAGGACAGCGCCGTACGACGGCTCATCGAACCCGAGGAGGTCGCCGAGGCCGTGGCCTACCTGTGCAGCCCGCAGGCGTCCTTCGTCACCGGCACCTCGCTCGTCCTGGACGGCGGGTGGACGGCTCACTGACCGGCCGGGCGGCTCCGGCTCCGGCTCTGGCTCTGGCTCTGGCTCTGGCTCTGGCTCGGGGAGTTTTCCACAGGCCTGCCGGGCCGGCCGGCCGATACGGAATCCTGTGACCATGTCCCGCGATCACCTGCAGTCGCCACCCAGCGGCAGCGCCGAGGCCCCGTACCTCGACCTGCTGGCCCGCCACGCCTCCGTGGAGGCCTACGAGCGTCCCGTGCTGCTCGCCCGAGCCGCGGGCGAGCCGGCCGGCCGGATCGCCGCGCTGGAAGAGGCCAGACTGCTCGCCCTGCGCGTCCGCGCGGAGCTCGAAGGCCGCCGGCGGCGGGAGGCGGAGCTGTCGGCGCTCTTCGAGACCGCCCACGACCTCGCCGGACTGCGCGACCTGGACGCCGTCCTGCAGGCGATCGTGCAGCGCGCCCGCTCCCTGCTCGGCACGGACATCGCCTACCTCAGCCTCAACGACCCCGCCCGCGGCGACACCTACATGCGGGTCACGGAGGGCTCCGTCTCCGCCCGCTTCCAGCAGCTGCGCCTCGGCATGGGGGAAGGGCTCGGCGGACTCGTCGCCCAGACCGCGCGGCCGTACGTCACCGACGACTACTTCCAGGACGGCCGCTTCCAGCACACACACTCCATCGACGCCGGCGTCCGCGACGAGGGCCTGGTCGCCATCCTCGGCGTCCCGCTGATGCTGGGCCCGAACGTGATCGGCGTCCTCTTCGCGGCCGACCGGCGCGCGCGGGTCTTCGAACGCGAGCAGATCGCCCTGCTCGGCTCCTTCGCCGCGCTCGCAGCGGCGGCCATCGACACCGCCAACCTGCTCGCCGAGACCCGGGCCGCGCTGGCCGGCCTGGAGCGCGCCAACGAGATCATCCGGGACCGCAGCGCCGTCATCGAGCGCGCCTCCGAGGTCCACGACCGGCTCGCCGAGCTCGTCCTGCGTGGCGGCGGGGTCCACGACGTGGCCGCCGCCGTCTCCCAGGTCCTCGACGGCACCGTCGAGTTCACCGAGGCCGCGGCGGCACCGGCCGGTGCACTGGAGGCGTCCCGGGCCGAGGGACACGCCGTACGGCACGGCAGCGACTGGATCGCCGCGGTGGCCGCCGGTGGCGAACTCCTCGGCGCCCTGGTCCTGCGCGGCCATCCCGGCCTCGACCCGGTCGACCAGCGCACCCTGGAGCGCGCCGCGATGGTCACGTCCCTGCTGCTGCTCGCCCGCCGTTCCGCCGCCGAGGCCGAACAGCGCGTGCGCGGCGAGCTGCTGGACGACCTGCTCGACGCGCGCGACCGCGATCCGCGCCTGCTGCGCGAGCGCGCCAGCCGCCTCCAGGCGGACCTGGACGCCACGCATGTCGTCCTCGCCGCCCGCCTCGACGGCCCGGCGGCCGACGCCGACGAGGAGGCCGCGGCCCGCCGCCGGCTGTGGTCCGCCGCCTCCCACCTCGCGGCCACCCGGCACGGACTGGCCGCGGCCCGCGACGGCGGCACCGTCCTGCTGCTGCCGCTCCGCGCCGGCGACACGGCCACCGAGACGGCCCGGCGCACCGCCCGCCATCTGGGTACGGCCGTCCACCAGCCGGTCACGGTCGGCGCCTCGGCACCCGTCACGGACCTCGCAGGGAACCCCGAAACCGTGGCCGCCGCCTACGCCGAGGGCCGCCGCTGCCTGGACGCGCTGCACCTGCTGGGCCGGGCCGGGGACGGCGCGGCGGCCGAGGACTTCGGCTTCCTCGGCCTGCTCCTCGCCGGTGAACGGGACATCGCCGGCTTCGTCGTGCGGACCATCGGCCCGGTGGTGTCCTACGACGAGCGGCGCGGCACGGAACTGCTGCGCACCCTGGACGCGTACTTCGAGGGCGGGATGAGCCCGGCGCGCACCAAGGACGCGCTGCACGTGCATGTGAACACGGTGGCGCAGCGGCTGGAGCGCGTGGGCCGCCTGCTCGGCGCCGACTGGCAGACCCCCGCCCGGGCCCTGGAGATCCAACTCGCCCTGAGACTGCACCGGTTGTCCGCGCCGGGACGGCACTGACCGGCCCCGCGCGGGGCCGGTCGGTACGGAGGCCGTCGGGGGCGGCCGGTCAGACGGTCCGTGCCTCGGCCGGAGCCGCGGCAGCGGACTCGCCGCCGTCCTCCTCGACCCGGGCGAGATCCCGGTACCGCGTCTCGCGCGCGACACCCACGGCGACCAGGGTCAGCACGGCGGCGGCGATCACGTACAGCGCGATCGGGGTGGAGCTGCCGTAGTCCGAGAGCAGCGCGGTGGCGATGAGCGGGGCGGGCGCACCGGCCGCCACGGAGGCGAACTGGGCGCCGATGGACGCGCCCGAGTACCGCATCCGGGTCGCGAACATCTCGGCGAAGAACGCGGCCTGCGGCGCGTACATCGCGCCGTGCAGCACCAGGCCGACGGTCACGGCGAGGACCAGGTACCCGAACGACCCCTTGTCGACCAGTGCGAAGAACGGGAACATCCACAGCCCGACACCGGCCGCACCCAGCAGGTACACGGGCCGCCGGCCGACCCGGTCGGACAGCGCGCCCCAGGCCGGGATGACGGCGAAGTGCACGGCGGAGCCGATGAGCACGGCGTTGAGGGCGGTCTGCTTGGAGACACCGGCCGAGGTGGTGGCGTAGACGAGGATGAAGGCGGTGATGACGTAGTAGCTGATGTTCTCCGCCATCCGGGCGCCCATCGCCACGAGCACGTCCCGCCAGTGGTGCCGCAGCACGGAGACGAGCGGCAGCTTCTCCTCCGCGTCGGCCCGGCGCGCCTCGGCCCGCTCCAACGCCTCCTTGAACACGGGCGACTCGTCGACCGACAGCCGAATCCACAGCCCGACGACGACGAGCACCCCGGAGAGCAGGAACGGAATCCGCCACCCCCACGACCCGAAGGCGTCGTCGGACAGCACGGCGGTCAGCAGCGACAGCACACCGGTCGCGAGCAACTGCCCGGCCGGCGCGCCGGTCTGCGGCCACGAGGCCCAGAAGCCGCGCCGCCGCGCGTCACCGTGCTCCGACACCAGCAGGACGGCACCACCCCACTCACCGCCGAGCGCGAAGCCCTGCACCAGCCGCAGCAGGGTGAGCAGTACGGGCGCGGCGGTACCGACCGTGGCGTGCGTGGGCAGCAGCCCGATGGCGAACGTGGCGCCGCCCATCAGCACCAGGCTCAGCACCAGCAGCTTCTTCCGCCCCAGCCGGTCACCGTAGTGCCCGAACACGAGCGCCCCCAACGGCCGCGCCGCGAATCCCACGGCGTACGTCAGGAACGACAGCAGTGTCCCGACGAGCGGGTCGGAGTCCGGAAAGAACAACTTGTTGAACACCAGCGCGGCGGCCGAGCCGTAGAGAAAGAAGTCGTACCACTCGATGGTGGTCCCGATGAGGCTGGCGGCGACGATTCTGGGGAGGCTGGCGGGGGGTGGGGGAGCGGTGGTTCCGGAGGCCATGTGCGCCACTTCCTCGTGTGCGGTGGGGACGGGTACGTTTCGGCACACCGTAGAAACACGCAGGTCAGGCGCACATGTGGTGGGGCAACATAGTTGGAGGGCCGGCTATGCGTGCGGCCACCATGCCAGCTTAAAGAAGCGCGGATGGGCCGCTCGAAGCGGTCGAAACGAGCGCTGTCCGAAAGGCGTATTTCGGGGTGATCTGATGGCCGCCGTGCTGACTCCCGTGCTGGTTCTGTGCTGACCAAAAGCCCGTGTCGAGATAGGCCGGGATGAGCCGGGCCATCAGCGCGGAGGTCGCTGGGGCCGGCTCGCTGGGCTTGGCGACGATTGCGTTGCCCGCGGCGAGGGCGCCGATCACGGGGGCGATGAGCAGGTGCACGGGGAAAGAGGCGAAACGCTCTCCCGCCCAAGTCCACGGACAGGTGCCTCACGCCAGGGGAATCCGTGGACCCGTGATCACCGAAGCTGGTGGATCTCATTGTGCCGAGACTGATCGCCGGGCGTCAGCGCAGTGCGACCTCGCCCGTGTGGACGGCGCGCATGGCGCGCTCGATGGTCTCCTGGTTTTCGCCGACCGGAGCCACGTAGTCGATCACGTCGCGCGCGGCGTCCTCCCCGAGCATGCGGGTGATCACCCAGGTGGCGAGGTACTGGGACGCCAGGCAGCCCCCTGCCGTGGCGATGTTCCCCGCAGCGTGGAAGGGCGCGTCCAGCACGGTCACGTCGCAGGCTTCGACAAAGGGCCGACTCTTCAGGTCGGTGCAAGCCGGCATGCCGTCCAGCAACCCCAGCCGGGCGAGGACCAGCGCACCGGAGCATTGCGCACCGACGAGCTGTCGCGAAGGGTCGAGCGGCAGCCGGGAGATCAGCCGGTCGTCGGCGACCACGTCTCGTGTCTTCACGCCACTACCGATCAGCACGACCTCGGCGTCGGTCACGAACTCCATCGGGCGCTGCCCTGTCACCTCTACACCGTTCATCGATGTGACCACCGGTGTCGGCGTCGTGATGAAGGCTTCCAAGCCATCCTTACGGCATCGGTTGATCAGCGCGGATGCGATGAAACTGTCGAGTTCGTTGAACCCGTCGAAGGTGACCACGGCTACCTGCATCACATCTCCTTCAAGTACGGCATTAGATCTCACTGCTCCCTCGCGCGCCATTCCGGGGCGATCACACGCCCGTTCCGGTGCGCGATCGACGACCACCGCACGGTCTACGGGGCTTGCACCGGACCGGAGCGGTCCCAGCCGGGGATCATCTCCTCCCGGTGGACGTCCTCGGCGTGGACCTGTTCGCCGCAGGTCTCGCAGACGGTGCGGGTGACCAGTTCGTGGTTCTGGTGAAGGAGCCGAACGGGCGGCGTGGTGACGGCCCAGCGGTCGCCCCAGCCGATGAGCTCGCGGGTGATGCCCGCCAGGTCGCGTCCGGCCTCGGTCAGGTAGTAGCCGCTGTGGCGTGCGTCGTCCGGCAGCGGGCGCCGTTCGAGGACACCGCTCTCCACCAGCGCCTTCAGGCGCGCCGCCAGACGGTCCGTGGGGGCACCGGTGTTCCTGGCGATCTGCCGGAACCGGTGGTTGCCGAGCATCACCTCGCGAATCGCCGGCAGAGCCCATCGGTCGCCGATGACCTGCAGGGCGGCTGCGAGCGAGCAGGGGCGTCCGGTCATGCCCTCAGGATCGATGCGCTTGGTCACGGCCCCAGTATCACCCCGTCAGGGTTTGATTTCCAAACCACCCCGTGCTTGGCTTGCTCCATGCCCACGATGCTTGGACTTTCAAACCGCCCTCGAACGGCCACCGCGGTCGTCCTGGTGGCCGTCTTCATGACCAACCTGGATCTGTGGATCGTCAACGTCGCACTTCCGGCCATCGGAGCGAGCTTCTCCGAGGGCGGCAGGGGCGCGAGCCTCGGTTCGCTCTCCTGGGTCCTCAACGCCTACGCGATCACCTTCGCCGCGCTGCTGGTGGTGGCCGGGCGTGCGGGTGACCGCATGGGCCAGCGGCCGGTGTTCCTCACCGGAATCGCCGTCTTCACCCTCGCGTCGCTGGGCTGTGCCCTGGCCCCGAACCTGGGGACCCTCGTCGCGGCCCGGGTGGTGCAGGCCGCCGGGGCGGCCGCCCAGATCCCCACATCCCTGGCCCTGCTGCTGGCGACGGTGCCGGCCGAGCGCCGTACCCACGCTACCCGGAGCTGGGCTGCGGTTGGCGGACTCGCCGCGGCCGCCGGGCCCGTCGCCGGCGGCCTCCTGGTCGAGGTGGACTGGAGATGGGTCTTCGCCGTCAACGTGCCCATCGGTATCGCGGCGATCCTCGCCGGCCGAGCGGTGCTGCCGAAGCCGGCCACCCGGGAGGCCGGGCCGCTGCCCGACCTCCTCGGCGCCCCGCTGCTCATCTCGTCGATCGCGGCACTGTCCGGGGCGCTGGTGCAGGCGCCGGACTGGGGCTGGACGAGCGGCAGGACCGTGCTGCTCCTGGCCGTTGCCGTGATCAGCGGCACCGCGTTCGTCGCCAGGTCCCTGCGGCACCCCCGCCCGCTGTTCGAGCTGGACCTGCTGCGGCTGCCGCGCTTCGGAGCGGCGAACGCGGGCAGCCTCGTGTTCGGCATCGCCTTCGCGATCATGCTGCTCTCGAACGTGCTGTGGTGCCAGGAAATCTGGCACTGGAGCGCTCTGCGCACCGGTGTCGCCCTGGTCCCGGGTCCCGCACTCGTGCCGGTCGTCACCCTTCTGACCGCCCGCGCCGCGCAGCGCTTCGGGCACGGTCCGCTGGTCACCGTCGGCGGGTTGCTGTTCACCGGCGGCATGGTCTGGCGCGCCTGCTTCGCGTCCGTCACGCCGGACTATGTGCGTGACCTGCTGCCCAGCCAGCTGTTGACCGGTACGGGCGTCGGTCTGGCCCTGGGCACTCTGGTGGCCGCCGGTGTGCACGCCCTGCCGGGGCACCGTGCGGCGACCGGGTCGGCGCTGGTCAACTCTGTCCGCCAGATCTCGGCCACGGTCGGCGTCGCGGTCCTGGTTACCGTGGTCGGTGGCTCTCACGTCGTTGAGACCGCACGTCACGACTTCCGGATCGCCTGGGGCGCAGCCGCCGTACTGAGCCTGGCGACGTCAGCGATCGGTGTGCACCTCAGCCGTGGCGGCGGCCCGGACCAGACGGCGTCCACCGCGTCGAAGGGGCCCGAGGCGGATGCGCAGGCTCTGGCGGACGCGCCCTGACCGACCACTTTCCCTGTTTCCGCAGGCCACGACCCCACCCAGGGAAAGCGTCCCAAGCGGGTGCCGCCGGTTCGAATGCTGCCGGGGGCACCGCGCGTTACCGCTCTGATCTGGGGTTTCTTCCCCGGGCAGGCGCTCTGTTCGGCCTCGGACTCCTCGTCCGGGGCCGCCTTCAGGTCGGCACCGGCCGCATGGCTCAGTCCCTCGATCGCCACGGGAAGGTGGCGGGGGCCACGCAGTACGGCGTTGGCGCGGTACGGCGGCGGGTCCTCGAGCAGCCGGGAGAACTTGACCCGGCGGAGCAGTTCGGGCACGTGTGTCCACCGGAGCGAAGAGGGGCCGGCTCTTCCGAATCTCTGCAGTGAGGCGGGCGGTCAGGCCACCGGCCGGATCCGGTCGCCGGTTGCGCGGCGCAGTGCGGTCTTGAGCCGGTCCCGGATCGCGGTCTGGGCGGCGATGCGTTCGTCGTCCACTGCAGATACTGGCTCAGCGGGCGGCTCCGTTTCACGAACGGATGTGCGAGATGCGGCAGCGGTGCCTAACGGCGTGAGCCCGCGCGGTTGTTCGGCTCCGTCTGTCGGTGGCCTCTGGTTAGCTGATGGGCGTGATCGGACGCGCTCTCATATCGGCCAATGCCGCCAGAACGGTTCAGCAGCCGTCGCTGTGTGACGTACTGCTGTGGATGGCTGGCGACACCTTCCACTGGTTGTACAACGGCCACCACCACTACCCTCCCGCGCCCGGTGAGGAGAGCCTCACCGACATGCACATCCGCCACCTGCGCCAGTTCCTCGGCGACCGCGTCAAGATCTTTCAGTTCAACAAGGATCAGGAGCGGCAGAACGGAGCGGACTGGGAGCTGTGGATCCACAACCGGTCTCATGGAGTTGGCCTACGCATCCAGGCCAAAAAGGCGAGCAAGCAGGGAAGATACCCCTTCGCGCACGTGGTCAAGGGTACGAATGCCGACCAGTGTGCGCTGTTGCTCCAGCACGCTCTGAAGGTCCGATGCGTGCCTGTCTACCTGCTGTACAACCACTGGGAACGGGACAGTGCGGATCTCGAGGCCGAAGCAGAAGCGGAGCAGGCGGGTCTTCTATGCGGTCACGGAGTAGATGACCCGGCTCGCCATGGCGCGACGCTGCTGTCGGCCTACCGGGTTGCGAGCGAGATCCAGCGGAAGCGGAACGGTCACAACCTGCGTCACCGCGCCCTTTGGCGTGAATCGCTACCCTGGAACAGGGTGTTGTGTGACGGTCGAGCCGTCAGCGGTACCAGTCATCAGGTTCTTACTGGGGTGGCCGACGCAGTGAAAGCGCTGATACGGCCGGGTATGCCCGCAAGCAGCCCGAACGAGGAACAGGCCGAGCCCGTTGGCGGCATCCTGCGTGATGGCCCAAGCCGGCTGCCGCGACACGTGGTCCGACTCCTTGAAGCGCACGAAGCCGAACCGCCGCCCCCGCCGGTGCCCACTGCCACGACCATGCTGGTGGACGTCAGCGACGACCACGAGCAGTCGCACACCTGGGAGTTCGAAGGTTGTGTCCGGCCCGCACGACGGTGAAATCCTGTCAGTTCGGCTTATCGGCGGTCTCTGCTGACGGAGCGTCTGAGTAGGACCGTGATCCCGGGCGAGGAATACGCTGTCTCGGCTGGTGCTTGGTGTCTTCCGTGGCTGCACCTGCGTACAGATCCCCGTTCGTAGAGGGCGCCAAGTGGCTGTGCCGCGGCGGTCTTGTACGCCGCGCGCAAGTGTTCGGTGCTCCTACAGCAGCGGTCACGGCTGGTGAGGCGACGACGATGACGACGGCTACGGCGGAGACCACGGCGGCTACGGCGGTGGAGACCATGGCGGCTACGGCGGTGGTGGCGGCCACTGATCGAGGAATCCACTGAGCGTGTCGACGTGCGGTCCATCACGGGGCCGCACGTCCCGGGCCCCTCCTGCCCCGAGAAGCGCGCCTGCCCGAAGGAGTCTGCCCATGCGAATCGTCGTGGACCTGAACCGGTGTCAGGGATACGCCCAGTGCGTGTACCTGGCGCACGAGGTCTTCCGGTTGAACGCTCAGGAGGCGCTCACCTATGAGCCGAACCCCGATGACGAGCGGCGCCTGCAGGTCGAGCGAGCAGCCGCGGCGTGCCCGGTGCAGGCGATCGTGATCGCCCGTGTGGACGGCGCGGAGGGGAACACGACGTCATGACCTTGAGGGCGACGGTCGCGGAGTTGGTGCGCGAGTTCCGGGCGAGCGGACGGATCGTCATCGTGGGTGCCTCGCTGGCCGGGCTACGTGCGGCGGAGACACTGCGCGAGGAGGGCTTCACCGGTTCC